>JAEIOG010000138.1 GCA_016342495.1 Phycisphaerae bacterium | reverse complement strand
TGAGCCGTCTCACTCAAACAGCCATCGGACCCAAAACGGTTGGGTTTGAAAACATTGTGCAACAGGCTCTATTTTTATTTTTTTGCCTTATATTTTTATTTTTTTTCATTTATTTTCAAAACAAGACACTTAACTCAGGGCAGGGTGGTTATTTCAGGGGAAATAACTACGGTAGCATTGAGACCAGAAGGATGGAAATTGAAACATGATAATATTCTGCCTTTATTTTGGAAAAAACAGCTTTGTATGGTTAAATATTACCCGAAATGGCTCCTCAAAACAACAATATTGAGAGTGTTGCTTCTAAGTCCATTCGTGTACTGGGGCAACCTGTTTCTTTCTAAATTGTCATAAGTGTTTGTTATGGAATAGTTTATGGTGTATTGGCTAGAGGGGATTAGGCTTACGCCGTCCGGCATAAATTTAAAATATTAACAGTTCAGCCCTATTTAGGCGAACGTTAGTGGGCCTTGATGGATTCTTCGTTTCTGAGATAGTTGCTCTGAAGTTTGCGATTATCCGGATTAATTTTTTTTGATCGCGTCAGGTGTTGGACATATAATATACAACTTTTTGAGGTTTGTATTGTTATTTGTTGCTTAATTGGCCATTTTGTTAGTGTTGTCGCTGGTAATGTTGTTTTTTTGGGTTATAATTGTATTAGTGAATTATTTAAGTTTTATTATTTGTATATAAGTTGTTTAGGTGTGTGATGTCGTTAAGTAGATTAGTTAATAATAATATGACGGCCAAAAATGCTGGTCCGAAATGGCATGTATTGAAAAGGTATTTTGAATCCGAGCTCGAATCGGGTAAATACCAGCCTGGTGATGCTTTACCTTCGGAAAATCAGTTGGCTCGCGCGGTTGGTATTGCACGCAATACTGTCAGGCAGGCCCTGGCAGAGTTAGAAAAAGAAGGTGTAATATATAAAGTCAGGGGTTCGGGTACTTTTTTCACGGAAACATCTCAAATAGCAAGCAATAATCGAAATACTCAACAAAATCAGGTGGGGCTGGACATTTTTGGCTTGGTAATACCTGAAATTCGCCGAAGTCTGTATCCGTCATTAGCAAAAGGTTTTGATCGACGTTCCAGTCAGGATTATCATCAAACCATGATTTGTAATACAGACTATAGTATTGCTAAGCAAGGTGATATTATTCTTCAGGCGGTGGATAAAAAAATGGCAGGGATTGCGATGGTTCCTTCACCAAATCCAGTTACACCCGCTCATCATATTCGCCAACTTCATAATAATAATATTCCGGTTGTTTTTTGCCACCGAAGAGTACCTGGTATTTCAGCGCCATTTGTCGGTTGGGACTGGCAACAGGTTGGGTATCTCGCGGGCAGAGCTTTTGCTGAAAAAGGGCATAAGAATATTATGTATCTTGGGGTTTATCGTTATGAAATAACTGAAGCTCATGTAGCGGGAATGCGTCAGGCATTAGCTGAATGTGGTTTGAGTTTACCAGACCATAAAATTGTGTTTGGTCCGAGTCGGGATGTTGAAGACCGTGAAGATATTATTGATAGGACAATAACCGGGATGTTGGGTAGTTCTGATAGGCCAACAGCCATTTTTTGTAGCGATGATAATGAAGCTGAGCGGGTTTTCTGGTTGGCTTATCGAGAAGGTGTTTTTGTGCCTGAGGAATTGAATATTATGGGGTTCGGCAATTCGGCCCGAAGTACGACATTTCGCAAACAGCTTGCGTCAATAGTTGTTGATGAATATGCTTTAGGTGAAAAAGCTGCAGATTTGTTATTGGATATATGCAATGGCAAGATAGCTATTGATAGCGATTATACTCATTTGATGGATTTGGACATAATTGAAAATTATACGTTGGCTCAGGCCGGCGAAAAATAAAGTGAACCATCGCAAAACTTTGGACGGTCAGCGATGGCCCACAGGATTTCTTACAGAACAATCGAAACTGCTTGGCAAGAATTGCATATTATATCAACATTATTCTGCCTGAGCAAGTGGCTATATTCTTATTTGCGTGTGGTTTTTAAGAATATTGTATTTGTTTATATATTAGCTAGGAGTAATTGTCGTGAAAAATGAAAAAGCATTTACACTAATCGAATTATTGGTTGTTATTTCAATAATTGCACTTTTGGTTTCAATTCTTATGCCTGCATTAAGCAAAGCTCGTCAAAATGCCAAGTTTTTGATATGTAAGACCAGGCAGAGGTCGATTGTTCAGGCGGTTAATTTATATCAGGCTGATTATAATGGCAAGTTGCCGCCAAGCACTCAGGGTAATAATAGTGGCTGGTGGACTATTCCTATGCGTCTAAAGTATTATTATGGTTCAACAGGAGCCAATGGCGGCTCGGTTACCGACATTTTAGGTAAGTATATGGAGACCGGTGAATATTTTGACTGTCCTCTTGCTAAGCATAATCCTGATTGGCAAAATCAATATTATACTGCTATGCGGGACGATAATGTTGATTTTCTCAATTGCTCATATTACTTGTTATGGAATTGGAAACGTTGTATAAATAAAAATCCAAATTTCCCTGATCGTCCTAACTTTAACCCGACTGGTCGGGGAAAAGACAAATTAATGACCTGTGATTTTTTGATTTATAATGAAAGTTATAATAACAATTATAATAAGGGCAAGTTCTGGATTTCGCCACATCCCTGGAAAGGCGCCAGTTCTATGACATTTGCTGACGCGATGGCAAATGCTACATTGAATCAAGGCTTTAAATTCTGGATGGAAGATGATCAAACCGGTCAGAACCGTCCTGATATGAAGATGGCTGCTGGCTATCTTGATGGAAGAGTTGATACAGTTGATTCTTTGAAGTATGAATTGATGAGTGATGGTTTTCATTATCTGCCGGATGTTCGCAGATAGAAATATAATGATTCTTTGACTATGAAAGGAGAAAAACTTATTTGTTGTGTATGGTTGTGTCATCTTGTGCAAGAGATGCAAATTGTTCTTTAGATTTATAATAAATAATCAAAGGAGAAATATTATGAAATTATGGATATTTTTATGTGTTGCTGTTATGGCAGCAGCTGGGACGGTGTCAGCTGGCATCGTTGTTGATGTTACGTTTGGAGATTTAGCTTATGATGCTGATGGCATTCAAACCGATGGCCAGTTTATTGCTGACTATAGCGGCAATGGTTATCATGGATTCTTAGGGGGCGGCTCAGGCGGTTTAATTGTTGCTGGCCCTACTGGTGATACCGCTTTGGATAGTTCCACTTCAAACCCTTATGTATTCCTGCGCGATGCAAGAACATATACAAATCATGGCGAACCATCAATTGATGACCCGATTACTACCCAGACGCCTTATTTTGTATTTGAAGCGGGCAATAATTATACAATTGAAGCGGTTTTGCAATGGGATCCGGCAAGTCCAGATTCGAACCATGGTATCTTTGGCCAGACTGGAACTGCTGAACTATGGCTGCGTGAAAATAATGGAATATTACAGTATATTGTGGATGATGGTCCGACAAGAATTGAAGCCAGCGAAACTATTGATATAAGTGCAATTGAAGCTGATGGACAATGGCATCATCTGGCCTTTGTAATTGACCGTGATGCAAGTGAAATCCGTTTATATGTTGATTATGAATTAATTCATACTAATGCAAATTCAAACATTGCAGCTCTTGAGGCAATTGGAGATGGAACAATTGATTGGCGTTGTGGTGCCTATAATACAACTTCAAGCAATCGCTTTGATGGCAAACAAGCACATTATCGCATAAGCGATGAAGCTTTGACTCCAGCGGAATTTATCAGTTTAAGTGGTGTTACTGCCCCTGTGCCAGCTGATGGCCAAAAAGGTGTTTTAGTTGATGATGATATTTCATGGACAGCAGGCATTGCGCCAGAAGGTAAAACCATTACCGCTCATTATGTATATTTAGGAACAGATCCAACAGCTTTGGCTTTAGTTGATACAACTGTATCTACGACTTTTGATCCAGGTACACTCGCGAAAGACAGCCGCTATTACTGGCGTGTTGATGAAGCTGTCAATGGTACAGCGGCTAATGACCCTAATACCATCGAAGGTGCAATGTATAGTTTTGAAACGGAATTGTCATTACCAGTAATTGATACTCAACCTGAAAGTACCATGGCTCATCCCGGTGAAGATGCAATATTTACTATTGCCGCGACTAATCCGCTTGAAGGTGAATTGAATTATCAATGGTATTTCGACCCTAATTTAGCTGTTGAAAATGATGAAGTTGCTCTTGGTGGCCAAGGTTATGCAAATACCGATACTGCTGAACTGACCGTTCTGGCTGCTGATGAAAATGATGAAGGTGCATATTATTGTGTTATTACCAACTCCAATAATACTCCTGTGACATCCAATACTGCAACTTTTACTTTAAAAGAACTTCTGGGGCACTGGCCATTTGATTCTAATCTTAATGATGTTGTTGCAGGCAATAATGGTAGCTATAATGGCACTGGTAATCCAACTTATCCAGCCGGTATTCTTGGTGCAGCCGCTATCGATTTTCCTGTAGATACTAATGCAGAAGAAGATTATTCTATAGCCATCCCTGTTGATCCTTCGATCACCAGTTTTACAATTTCCTTCTGGGAAAATGCAGGTGCTACAGCTACTCAGGCCTGGGAAACGATTATTGGTTGTGGCTCCACCACTGGTTATGAAATTATGGAATTGAATCGTTATAATGCAACAGCTTGGGCTGTTGGACTTGGCGGGATTTATGGTTATCCAATTGGCGGAGAAGTTGACCGTCAGCAATGGGTATTTGACACTATTACCTGTGATACCCAAGCTGGTATATGGACATGGTTTGTAAATGGCAAAGCAGTTGCGACAGCTACTGGTGTTAACTTTGCCGGTTTTGATGGCGAATTATTCGTTGGTAATGTTCGTGAAGGTTCTCAGCCTTTCAATGGTCAGATTGATGATTTGAAACTTTTCAATTTCCCGATGACTCCAACAGAAATTGCACAGGCTTATTATGATGTAACAGGAATTCCAGTTTGCCTGGAATATTCGCAAATGGACTTTAATCAAGATTGTGTTGTTGATGTCGAAGATCTCGCTGTTATCTTAAGTCAGTGGCTTGACTGTAATTTGTACCCAACCTGTGTCGATTCTGTCGAATAACCAACAAAGGAGAAAATTAATATGAAAACTAAGATTTTATTTTTAATTATGTGCTTAGTTGCAGTTGGCTTTGCTAATGCTTCAACTATCGTTCACTATGATTTTCAGGAAAAAGCCCCGGGTTTCAGTGCTGAAGTTGATGATGTAATCAATAATATCGTTGCTGGACATGATGGCGTTGTTACCGGTGAAGCTCTGGAATATGTTAATGGTCCTGATGGTCTGACCGCTTTGCAATTTGAAGCTGACAGTGGCATTGACCGTATCGAAATCGCACCGAGTGATGATTTTGTTTTCGATTCTGCTACTGATAGCTTTACTATCGAAGCTATAATCAATATTGGGACATCAACTGATATAATGGGTATTATTTCTGGGGATACTGGTGGCGGCAATCCTCAATGGTGGTGGCGCACCACTGGTGGGAAATTGCAGTTTCTCCTGGCGGGCACTGGTAGTAGCACCGAATTTGGTTATACTACCACAGTTGCTATCAATGATGGTAACTGGCATAGAATTGCGGTTGTCTATGATGCGACCGCTAAAAAATTTACCCAGTTTATCGATGGCGTTGATAATGGTTTTAAAGATACCACAGCTTTATCTGGAAATATTGGTAGTCCAGCTGCCGTTATTAGTATTGGTGAGTTTAATACCAGTACCAATCGTGACCTTGCCGGGGCAATTGCCGCAGTTAGAATTTCTGATGTCACTTTAGTGCCAGCAGAATTTCTTGCTATGACTCCGATAGGCGCTAATGATTATTCACCAATGAATGGCATCGAGGATGTTGATACCGCAGAAACATTAACCTTTAGCTGGTTGTCTGGTCAGGATCCAAATGCCCCTGGCACAGTTAATCCCTTTATAACTGGCCATAATGTCTATTTGGGTACTGACCCACAAGCCATGGAATTAAAAACCGCAACTCCACTTGCTCTTGGTATTACAACTTTTGATATTGCAGGTCTGGTAAAAGATACTGAATACTTCTGGCGTATAGATGAAGTTTTATCAGGTGGTAGCGTGATTTTTGGTCATCTTTATAGTTTTAATACTGAATTAACCTTACCTCAGATTGATTCTGAGCCCGTTGATGTCAAAGCCTGGCCAGGTGATGATGCTACCCTGGCATTTATAGCCAGTGATCCGCTCGGTGGCCAACTTAGTTATCAATGGTATATCGATCCTAACAGTAATATTACCGGAGATGAATCCACGGTAGGTGATGGCGAAAAATATGCTGGGGCATTGACTGACACCTTAACAGTTAAATCGGTCGAACTGGCAGATACTTATGCCGTTTATTATTGCAAAGTTTCCAATTCAGCATCAATTAATACAAATTCAGTTTCTATTGGCTTCAAGCATATTTTTGCTCATTGGCGTTTGAATGAAACCGAAGGAACAACCGCAACTGATGATAGCGGTAATGGCTATGATGGTGCATTAATTGGCGACCCGCAATGGGTCGAAGGTCAGATCGACAATGCCTTGAAGCTTGACGGTTCTGGTGATGCTGCATTATTAGTTGAACATGCAATGGACTTTACGCAGTTATCAGAAGGCACGGTCAGTCTCTGGGCCAATATCTATGGCACAGGAGCATATAGTCTGTTGGCTATTTCTGATGATACTGTTGGTTCGCGTGAATTACGTTTTTTCATTGAAAACAATTCGTTATTCTTGGGAGCTCGTGGCGCTAACTTTGATGGTTCAACTCCTTCTTTGGTAGGCTATGCTGATCAGCAATGGCATTTGATTACCTTTACCCATGATGCCGATAATTTGACAACTGTTTATGTTGATGGTCTAGCAAAAACATCGGCAATAACACCATGGTTTGATGATTTCCCTGCCGGTTCGCTCAATCATATGGCCATTGGTTGTAATAAAGATAGCGGTGGTCTCCAATGGTTCTTAAATGGTATAGTCGATGATATTCGTATCTATGATTTCCCTTTGAGCCCAACGGAAGTTGCTGATCTTTATGTCGCAGTTGAAGATCCAATTTGTGTTGCGATCCCACAGGGCGATTTCAATGGCGATTGTGTGGTTAGCCTGGAAGATTTTGCTTTATTCACCAGTGAATGGATGCAATGTAATTGGGTTCCAGCTTCAGTTTGTCCATAATTGTTTAGTTTAAGAGATATGGCAGGTGGCTTTTGTGTGGTTTAGCCACCTGCTTTCTTTATGATTAACCGTGTTGTATAATAATTAAACTTTTGTTTTAGTAAAAAAAATTAGGGATAAGATGAAAAATATAAAAGATAAAATGACAGGCGGGGTTATTGTTCCTATAGTCAGTCCAGTCGATGAAAATGAAAATATTGATGAAAAAGCACTCCGAGTTTTGATACAACATTGTATCTCTGCCGGAGTTGATGGTGTCTTTGCAGGAGGTTCAGCGGGAATGGGCCCTTTGCTAAGTGATTTCACCTGGCAAAGATTAATGGAAATTGTAGCTGACGAAGTTGACGGCAAAATAAATATTCTCGGCGGCATCATCACAACTTCAACGGCCAAAGCAATCAAAAAAATTAAGATAATCGAACAGCTCCGCTTTGATGCGATGGTGGTGACACCCACATTTTATATCGCGATTCATAGCGAAAAAGAGATGATGGCCCATTTTAATGCATGTCGTCAAGCGACAGCTATGCAAATGGTCGCTTATAATATCCCTGGCTGTACCGGTTCGGTTGTGCCAGCTGAAGTGATAGAAAAATTAGCTACTGAAAAATCAATTTCATTAGTCAAAGAAAGTTCTGGCGATAGCGATTATTTCAAAAAAATACTCCAAATATGTAAAAAACATGATGTGGGACTCATGCAGGGCAATGAAATCGATTTCGACTGGGGTCTCTTGTCTGGAGCAGCTGGCATAGTGCCGGTTTGTGCTAATTATGATCCTGCATTATTTGTTAGAATGTATCGAGCTGGAGTTGAACAAAACCCAGAAAAGGCATCTGCTTTACAAAAAGAAATTTCCCAATTAAGATTAAATTTAGGTGCTCATAAGAAAAACTGGATTTCAGGAATCATGTATGGCATGAAAACCTTAGGTATTGGCAGTGGGGTGCCTTTGATGCCCCTGCAGCAACTCAGCAATACTGAAAAAGTAATTATTGATGGCTTGTCCATTCAGCAAAGCCGGGTCATTGAAGTACCTGCAAATATGAAAAATAAATCATATGATGCAATGAAATAACAGCAAAGGAAATTAAGATGAACAGAGCAGTATTGATTTTGATAACAGGTATATTGATGGTAAGCAATGTTTCAGCTGATCTGGTTGCTTACTGGCCCTTAAATGAAGGCTCTGGCCAAACGGTGAATGACCTCTCAGGCAATGCAAATAATGGTATATTGGGTCAGAATGATACCGAAGATGCAGCAGACCCACAATGGCTAACTGACCCTCAGCGTGGAACTGTATTAGGATTTGCTGGTGATACCGCCGGGCAATGGGTTAATCTTGATGCAATGGTGTCAAGCTTTGCGAGTCTAAATGCCGGTACAATTTCAGCCTGGATAAAAATGGATGGTAGCGAAGCAGTTGACACCATTGTTGCGATTTCTGATGCTTCTGATGGCTCCAGTGAATCGCGTTTTGCTTATGAGGGTAAATTGTTTTATGATGTGCGTGAACAAGATGCCTCTCCAATTGCTGAAGATGGTCAGGTCCTTGGTGGCACCGATGTGATTGACAATAATTGGCATCATGTCGCGGTTACTGTGACAGAAGATGCACTTTGTGTAATATATGTCGATGGTATGATGAAAGAAACCGGAGCCGAACCTTTTTTTGCCGCGATCAAGGATGCTGACACAATGTCTATTGGTCGTAATGTCGACAGCGGTGGTTCCCAATGGCATTTCAAGGGCCAGATGTCCCAGGTTGCGATCTTTGATACTGCCTTAACTGCTTCCCAGGTTCAGGCTTTATCAAATGGTGTTGATGTATTAAATGTTGTTAATATTGCTCGTGACCCATCTCCTGCCGATAAAACTAGCCATATTGCTGTTGATGCAGAATTAACCTGGAATGGTGCTGACAATATCGCCTCACCTAAATTTAATGTTTATGGTGGCCAGTCAATGCCTCTGCCAGAGATGCCGCTGACGGCTAATCTTACTACTAATAATTTTGCCCCAGATTCTCTTGCAGTGGGAACTACATATTTTTGGCGTGTTGATGTGGTTGATGATGATAATGTTATTACCGGCCCGCTCTGGCAGTTTACAACCATTGGGAAAGCGGCAGCCCCATCACCGACAAATCAGGCAGTTGCTATCTATACTAGAACAGAATTGTCATGGACAGGCGATAGTTCAATAGCCAGCTATAAATTATATATTGGCACTAACCAGAATGATTTGCAATTCAAGGAAACTCTTACCGAAACTTCTTATTCAGGTAAAGAACTCCAGGGCACGACCACTTATTATTGGCGTGTAGATTCTTACGATGCCGATCAGCAATTAATCGCAACAGGTGATATATGGTCATTCACTACCGATGTCAAAGGTGCAATATTTGAGCAAATAGATGTATTTGTTGGCGGAACCGAAGGCTATAATACCTATCGTATTCCTGTTATCATGCAAACCATGCAGGGAACTATTCTGGCTTTTTGCGAAGGGCGTAAAAATAATTCTGCCGACCATGGCGATATCGACCTTGTTATGAAGCGTTCAACTGATGGCGGTAAAACCTTCTCGGCATTAACGATGATTTACGAAGAGGGCGACACCGCTAATATTACTATCGGCAATCCCTGTCCGGTTCAAGATAAATCCAATGGCCGTATCTGGATGCCTTTTAATCGTGATAATGATGATGTCTTGATTATGTATTCTGATGATGATGGACTTACGTGGTCTACGCCTGTTGATATTACCGCAGACGTTAAAGATTCATCCTGGTCTTGGTACGCCTGTGGCCCCGCTATTGGTATCCAGCTCGAAATTGGCAAACATGCTGGACGTCTTGTCATTCCTTGTGATCATAGGTCTGCTACTGGCTTTGGCTCACATACCATCTATTCCGATGATCATGGCAAAACTTGGAAACGTTCAGAACCTATCCTGCCAGGCTGCAATGAATGCCAGGCTGTTGAACTTACTGATGGAAAGGTTATGATGAATATGCGTGCTTATACGCCAAGAGGTTATCGGGCAGTATCTATCAGTGAAGATGGCGGGGCGACATGGTCCGATATCTATCATGACCAGGCACTGCCTGAACCAACCTGTCAGGGCAGTATCATGCGTTACACCTTAGAATCTAAACAGGACAAAAATAGAATATTATTTTCCAATCCTGCCAGTAGCTCTCGTGTTAATATGACCATCAAAATGAGTTATGATGAAGGTAAAACCTGGCCTGTAGCTAAAACAATTTATGCTCCATCTTCTGCTTATAGCTGTCTGACTCAACTAGGAGACAATCTTATTGGCTGTCTCTATGAACGCGATGGCTATACAAAAATCACACTAGCCAGAGTCTCGCTTGAATGGCTAACCGATGGTCATGACTCAATCGTAGTTTGCGAACCGCCATTACAAGCTGATCTCGACGGGGATTGTATTGTTAATTTAAGAGATTTTGAGATTTTTGCATGTCATTGGCTTGAGTGTAATTTTGAACCAGTTGAAGCTTGTTCGGTTGCTAGAAAAGATTGATTGGATACAAAATGTCAATAGATGTTAATCTCAAATCATTGCTGAATTATTTGTGTGATTCTGTAGATTTATCAAAACAAGAACAAATAGCATTAAGGCATAGACAGGCTTTAGATTTTCAGCCCGTTGACAGGTTGCCATTGGTTATGTGTTATCCACTGGCAGATGATGCTCCTTTTAAGCCTTATGCCCACAGCGAAACTTTTAGCAATCCGGAAAAAATGCTTTATAATCAATTAGTGTTTGCTTTTGATACCAGTATTGCCTTACATGACTATATTGATGATGATTTACCTTTCACTGTCAGAGCTGATTTTGGTACAGTATTGATCGCATCATTATTTGGTGCTGAAATTGTTCAAATGGACCAGAATCCACCCTGGGTGGTTCATGCTCCCTCGCTCGATGAATTCAAGGGTTATCTTCAGCGTGATCCTCTGGATTTCACCCAGGGTTGGCTTCCAAAAGTTGTTAATACCCTGAAAATTTACAATCAAATATTATCAGATTACCCAGTTCTCAAAAAGGCTATTCAGATTGTTTTACCTGATTTACAGGGTCCACTCGATACGGCTGATCTCTTACGGGGTAGCAGTTTATTTATGGAATTGATAACGGAACCAGATTTGATTGACAGAGCTATGATGTTATGTGCTCAGGCCCAAATAGGTTTTGCCAGACATCTTAAAAATTTGATTAATGATGGACCAACAGGATATTCTCACCAGCATGCGATGAAGGTTAAAGGTAACATTTTAATTCGTAATGATTCAGCCGTCATGATTTCACCGGACATGTACCGAAGTCAGATCGTCCCCCACGATGAATATGTGCTCAGTCAAATGGGCAGTGGTTCTATTCATTCCTGCGGAAAAATTGATCATATTGTCCAGGAGTTTATGGAATTGGATTCATGTAAATCTATCGATATTGGCCAACCAGAACTTAATGATTTGGATAAAATATACGTATTGGCCCAGAAGCATAAAGTCTCTCTGGTCCGCCTTTCCGTCCCTCAAGAACAGTTGCTTGATGGCTCTGTTATGAAGCGATTTCCTACGGGCGTCACATTAGTGCATAGAGCTGAAAATCCACAGGCGGCACAATATATAATGAAAAAATATAAAGAAAAATTTA
This sequence comes from Phycisphaerae bacterium, assembly GCA_016342495.1. Lineage (GTDB taxonomy): Bacteria > Planctomycetota > Phycisphaerae > Sedimentisphaerales > SM23-30 > JAEIOG01. Next base: position 707 of record JAEIOG010000138.1, on the reverse strand, counting down.
ATTAAGGTGATCAAATGAAAAACATTATGTGTAAAATTATCGTTCTGGCAATCTTTATCTCTGGTCCTGCCAGCCTGTCAGCTCAAACTAAAACGATTGACAAAGCAGCCAACGCCAAGCCACTTTTTGTCAGTGGACAGGATGGCTATAAGGGCTATCGTATTCCTGCTATGGTCGTTACCAATAAGAATACAGTGTTGGCTTTTTGTGAAGGCAGAAAAAATGGTCTATCCGATACCGGCAATATTGATATTTTATTGAAACGTTCCACCGATGGCGGGAAAAACTGGACCAAAACTCAAATAATCTGGGATGATCAAGAAAATGTTTGTGGCAACCCCTGCCCAGTCGTTGATAAAAAAACAGGCACTATTTGGCTTCTCATGACCCATAACCTGGGAATCGACCACGAAAGTAAAATCATTGCTTCTACCAGCAAAGGCACTCGGACTATCTGGATTGCCAAAAGCGATGATGACGGAAAAACATGGTCTAAACCAGTAGAGATAACAACCACTACCAAGCAACCTGACTGGACCTGGTATGCCACCGGCCCGGGAGCCGGCATCCAGATCGTCAATGGCAAACATGCCGGACGCCTGGTTATCCCCTGCGACCACATCGAAAAAGATACACAGCCATCCCATATGAGGTGGGGCTAAAACTAAATATTTCAAAATAGCGGGATATGAGTTACACTGTAGTTA
>JAEIOG010000137.1 GCA_016342495.1 Phycisphaerae bacterium | reverse complement strand
CCCAAAAAAAAGCTATTTTTGCTACCGCAAATCAGCTTAACACACCTATTCCCTAGACTATGGGATGGTTGTGTAATGTAAGCTAAGCTTGTTGATGTTCATTTATATTGAGATATTGGCTCATCGTTTCCAGCAGTTGTTGGTTATCAATAGGCTTGCTAAGGTAGTCATCGCAGCCTGCTTCCAGGCATTTCTCCCGGTCTCCTGACATTGCAGAAGCAGTAAGAGCAATGATTGGGACCTTACAGCCCATTTGACGAAGTTCAGCTGTTGCTTCATAACCATTTTTGACTGGCATTTGCATATCCATTAAAATCAAATCAGGCATAATGGTAGTGAATTTTTCAACAGCTTCGGCACCATCGCTAACTACGCAATATTTGTAATTAGCTCTTTTTAGTAAAGTCGATAGCAGCTTCTGGTTGGATGGATTGTCATCGACAACCAAAATCATTTTTTCGGATTCTATAGTATTTTCTTGTGTCATATCAGTTTGGCTTTCATTAAAATCATTTTCAAAAATATTTTCTTCGATAATTTCGGCATTAATCTTTAATGAGAAAGTAGAACCATGGCCTTCCTGGCTTGCAATTGTAATATCACCATTCATTAGTTTTGCCAGTCTACTTGTGATACTGAGGCCTAGCCCGGTGCCTCCATATTTTCGAGTTGTACTGCCATCGGCCTGACTAAAGGGTTCTAATATTAATTGCAACTTATCAGGTGCGATTCCTATTCCAGTATCGATAATATCAAAACAAATGTCAGCGGTATTGTTTTCGAGTTTTTCATAGCTAAGTTTAATTTTAACGCTGCCATTGTCGGTGAATTTAATGGCATTACCAACCAGATTTAATAAACATTGCTGAAGTCTATGCGGGTCAGAGATGATAACTAAATCTTTACCTTTAGGAGTTTCGAAAGCAAATTCTAATCCTTTTTCCATTGCCTGGGGACGAAGTAAACTGTCGATTTGCTCTACTATACATCTCACACTGAGAGGGATGTTTTCGATTTTCAATTCACCGGCTTCGATCTTTGAGAGGTCAAGAATTTCATTAATGAGCTGCAACAGATGTTTGCTGCTGGAACTAATCATATTAACATAGCTGACATGCTCTTCATTGAGTTCATCTTCCAATAAAATATTACTGAAACCAATGATTGAATTTAGTGGAGTTCTTATTTCATGGCTCATATTAGCAAGGAATTCGCTCTTTGATTTGTTGGCGGCCTGAGCCTGTTCGGCTAACTCGAATGAATTATCACGAGAAATTTCCAGTTTTTTCTGGATTTCTTCGCTCTGGGCTAGAGCTTTTTCTGTTTTTGAACGAGCGTCGGATAGTTCAGAAATATTTGTTGCAAATGCCATAATATAATTTTTGTCTTTTAAGTCGATAGAAGTCAATCGTATCAGCATTGGTATCTGATCATTATTTTTAGATAAAAATATATGCTCAGAGCTGGTGTTTTCGCCATTGTTCAATAATTCAAGCCAATTTTCCTGTGGTTTTTCTTCTTGTTTGGAATTCAATAAAATATTGCGAATATTCATACCTGTGATTTCATCGTGGCAATAGCCTGTAATATTGACAGCTGCCTGATTATAATCAATGATTGTGCCGTCATGCTCCATGATAAATAAGGCTTCGGGAGCCTGTTCGATAAATGTTCGGTATTTGACTTCACTTTCTTTGATCTGTTTTTTGATTTCTTCGCTTTTAGTAACATTTTGTACAATGCCATATTTTCTTAGAAGTTGACCTTCGGGAGAAAATTCATTTCGAGTATAGATCGCTAGATGTAATATTTCATTTTTAGCGTTGTAGAATCTGAAGTTGATAGCGTATTCATTATTTTGTATGTCAGCATTGGATATTGTTTTTTTAACGGAATCAACATCATCTGGATGGATTCTAGCGAAAAATTCTGTAGAGTTTATACTTTTATCTAAATGGTCAATTCCAAGAGTTTGGAATAATTGCTGGTTTCCGGTGTAGCATTGGTCGGTCGGATTGAATTCCCAGGAAGCGATTTTAGCGGTTTTCCAGATCTGCTGCATCTGAAAAGTTTGTTTTTGCTGATCACTTATATCTCTTAGTGTTTGAACTATACTGATAACTTTTCCATTTTCATCCATCACTGGCATAGCTGATATGCTAAAGATTTTACCGTTTGGCTGGATATGCTCTTCATAAGTGAAATTGCCACTACACACTGCTTTTTCGACTGGGCAATTCTGACATTTTGTTGTCGAGTTATACAGGGCTTCATGGCAATATTTACCAATAAGTTGTTCATGTGGTACATTTGTAATGTTTGAAACAGCTCTATTTGTCCATTCTATTTTCTGATCAGGAGACATGAATATTACACCTTCGGTAATATTATCCAGAATTAGCTGTTTTTCTTTATCAGAGGTAGCTAATTTGCTTCGAGATAGCTGGATGCTTTCGATCATTATATTGAAATGTTGAGCAAGCAGGCCAATTTCATCATTATTGCACTTTTCAGTAAAAGGCATGATATTATTTGAATCTGATTGAGATAAATGAAGAGTTAGTTTTTTCAAGGGGCTACTGACATGTTGATGTACAAACCAGATCATCAAACCAGAAACACCTATAATGATGATGATATTAGCTAATAAAGATTTGGAAAGTTCATTGCGTAGTTGAACAGTAACTTCCTTGGGTAATGTACTGTGAACATATATCGGCGAACCATTTGTGCTTTCAATTAGACCAATCAGGCAAATGACATCTTTCTGGTCACTTTTCTGGATAAGAACTCTTTCATTTTCCAGAGTTTCTTTATTTATAATACAATTCTTGCATTTTTTGCTGTGCGTATTTAATTCTGCGATATTATCTGCTATCTCAAAAGATACGCCAGATCTTTCTGAAATATCTTGAAGATATTCAGCATCGATAAGCTTACTCATAAGCATAATTCCGCGAGGCGGTTTTACTTGTTCATTATCGATGACAGGGCATATTGAAGTCATGAAGTATTGAGAATTAAGTTTCAAGATACAAATGCAATAATCAAAACCCTGTTTTAAGATATTTGGGTACTTATTTATGAGAAGTTCATAAAAAGCGTCATCGTCAGCAATGCCAGTATTTTGGAGCTTAAATGTTTTTCCCCAGATTTTATTTAAGTCATTGTCGTATATCTGGGTTATGTTGATTTGGTTAAGTTCAAATACGGAATCGGCAAAATTGGTTTTTATGAATTCGTGGTTTCTATCTACTATGTAAGCATAAGCGTCGTCCCAGGTACTGTAGTCTTCGCATGTACGACTTACGTACAGAGTTTCTCTTATGATATTAGACTGAATACTTTTAAATTTCTGCAGTGCATTATTATATTCAATTCGTTCGGCAGCATTTAATTCGGCATTATATCGGTAGGTGGCTAACAGTATGAGGATCATTACTGTTGCCAGCATCGGGAATAATATTATTTTGGTTCCGAGCTTCATCTATGTGTTTTCCTTAAAACAGCATCAATATATCGGCATTGATAGATAATGCTTTTGTCAAAGCTAATAACAAGTAATCCGCCGACCATCTTGGGCATACCAAATCTGCCATAAGAGTGTATACTTATATATTGAATCGAAATAATACCGGATCAGGTTTAGTATAATGTTTTAAAAAGTGATAAAAAGTGATATTTGTTGTGAAAATTCATTTGAGGCCTGTAACTTTGTATGCCCCTTTGTCTTTTTATGAGACGAAAGTCCAAACTACGATAAAATTCTTACTGGCGTATCGCTCAGAAAACGTAAAATTAATCAAATATATGTTGATTTTAAGGCTAAATAAGTATTATATAGAAATAAATTAATTTTTCCTGATTTATTACTTTGTTGGAATTAATTAATCGTGCATAATGCTAATACTGTCAAAATACTTTAACTTTTATAATTAATACAATAACGCAATAATTAACGAAAATTTGAGCGGAAATTTGGTATGGATATTGAATATAACTTTGGTGTTATAAAGCAACTCAGAAAAATTGATGGCATTTCTCAGGATGAATTTGCCCATAAATGTCAGTTGTCGGCTCAATCCATGGTTGCAATTGAGAATGACAGAACCATACCTTCTTTGTATAATCTGCGTAAAGTTGCCAGGGTGCTGAACTTATCGGTAGAAAAACTCATCAATATTGCCACAAAGCGTCAGCCAATGATAATCAAGCCTGTTTATTATCTGGAAGAATGTGAGTTTGGGTTTGAGTATTTGATTTATACTTATCGTGATTCATACATTGCCAGGAGAAGGGCCACCGGCCAATTTAATAAATACAACAGTTCAATAACATCTTCATTTGGGGTGGCATATTACCTTCTGGGTGGTTCAGTTTCAATAGAGGAAAACAATAATGTTCATCAGGTTTTTACTGGTGATGCAATATATTATGATGCTGCTGGCAAGGCTGACTTTAGTGGTCAGGAGTCTGGCGATGCATTAATGGTTTTGTCTCCTAAAAATAATCCAATAGCAAGGTTTCTTGCTTCACATGTCCGGGATGAAAAAATTATTGATCCGGATGTATGTAAAGCATCGTTTCCGAAAAGTAATATCAGTTTTTCAGTTATCCGATGTTTAAGAAAGTGCAGAAATAAATCTACCGCAGATCTTTGTCGGGAGATAGAATTATCTTATCCAGCACTGAGTTCAATTGAAAGAAATGAAAGTATTCCGACATTGCCCACCGTTGTGAAGTTAGCCAGAGCACTTGGAGTTTCTTTTTTTGATTTGATTAATTTTGCAGAAATCAATCCTTCCCATTTTTTTGAAAAATCTGTGATTGAAACCAAGCAGGCCAGTGGATATATATGTCGATCTGCTGAGCGTGAAATGACTATTTATCATAGGAAAGCTAAAAATGATATATATGTATCTCAAAGCGATGAAATCGAACATGCTGGCATACTAACCGAATTCGCCTTAGCAATAAAAGATAGTATAGAAGTAGAAGTTAATGGTGAGAAATTTTGTCTTCAGCAGGATGAAGCTATTGTGTTTGACGCGTTAGCTGACCATGCATATCGATTGCCCTCTGGTGGCGAATCTATCATTATTCACACTTCATTCTGAAGATATTTAAATAAACATATGGCAGCAAAAAAATGAATATCGATTACAATTTCGGAGCTATAAGAAAATTACGGAAATCGGCGAATTTCTCACAAGAAGAATTTGCTGATAAGTGCCAGTTTTCTGCCCAGAGTCTTGTTTCCATTGAACATGATCAGGTCGTCCCTTCTCTGGTTAATTTAAGGAAAATAGCCAATGCACTGAATATTTCACTGGAACATTTGATCGCTTCAGTTATCAAAAGGCAACCCAGGATAATTAAGCCAGATATTTATTATAATGATAAAGACTATCATAACAGAATTTTGATTTATGCTTCGGTTGATATGTATATCTTTACTTTCAGAAGTGATGAGCCATTTTATGGCCATATCAGTGAAATGATGCCTGTTGTTGAGGTAGGATATTATGTTATTAGCGGGGAAAGCAAGTTGATGGTTAATAATGATTATTATGATCTAAAATCTGGTGATGCGGTTTTTTATGATGCAGCAGGCAGGGCGGTTTATGACAGAACTGTTCCGGGCGATTCATTGTTTATTGTCAGGCCTAAATGCAATCCTATTGCACAATATATATTTAATATTCTAAACAGAACCGATATTATGGACCCGGATATTGCCAAAAGTTCTAATCCAAAAAACAACATAAGTTTTTCCGCGGTTCGAACTTTGAGGAAATGCAGAAATAAAACAATAAAAGACCTTGCAGATGATTCCGGTCTGTCAGGGCCGACATTGACTGCTATTGAGAAAAATGGAAGTAATCCAACATTAAGTACAATTTATAAAATAGCCAGAGCATTAAATGTTTCTTTTATTGATTTGATTAATTTATCTGAAGTGCAGGAAACGAAATATTTTAATAAAAATTTATGTAAAACAGCCGGAGTGCCGGGGTATGATAGCGTATCACATGATCAGGAAGTAAGAATATACCATAGGACACCGGAGAAAGATTTTATTTCTGAGCCAGTTAATAAGGAGTCTCATTCTGGAGTTTTAACTGAATATGCTATAGCGGTCCGTGGAAGTCTTGAGGTCGAAGTTGATGGCGTTAATTTTAAGGTACAGGAAGGTGAAGCGATTGTTTTTGATGTTATTTCTGACCACAGGTATAAATATAGCCCCGAAAGTGAAATAGTTATTGTTCAAACCATGTAAAAACAGCCAACCAGAGTTACCCGGTTGGCTGTTCTATTATCATTTCAAGGTCTGATCCCAAAGCGTGTGGGAGGTTTGTCAATCTTGCTTCTTGTGGCAGGTATTTTATTTACTGACCGCTTTTCTCAGTTGCTGGTAGCCCATGTGAGCGATCATTTGATCCAGCAAGACCATGGCGGTATAATTTTCAGCTACAGGCCAAATGCGAGCTACGATGGTAGGGTCGCGTCTGGTAATTGCTGCCAATGCTGTGGTTTCTTTGGTATATTTGTCGATTGTAGTTTGGGGTCTGTCAATCGTTGGTGTTGGTTTAACTGCTAATCTTGCGATTATATCCTGGCCAGTTGTCAGTCCACCAGTTATGCCACCAGCGTTATTGGAGTCAAATACAACTTTGCCGTTTTCATTGTGCATTTGATCATTGCTTTCAAAACCAGTCATGTCTTTGACTGCAAAGCCAGAACCAATTTCAACGCCCTTGACTGCGCCTATGCCAAGCATTTTGCCCAGTTGGGCATCAAGTTTATCAAATACCGGTTCGCCCAAACCCACAGGTACGCCAGTTGCGACAATTTCAACGATACCACCAGAAGAGTCACCGGTTTTGGTGATTCTATTACAGGCATCGATCATAGCGTCAGCAGCTTTGATGTCCGGGCAATTGATGACATGATGTACGCCATATTTTTCCAGGATAGCTTTTGGGTCCATTACGGGAGCTTTTGCACGAATAGCTTCGATTTCTTTTTCGATTTCGGCGAAGATGGCCATCTTTTCCAGATAACGCATTTCTGGCTTGATTCTGCCTTTGACATAGACTTCCTGATAGAACGGATCATGATCCCATCGCATTTGTTTGTAGCGTTCGGTATACTCAAAAATTGTTTTATTATCAATTTCAGAGCATTTGACACCTGCGGCTTCTTTAACATAGGAAAAAACTTCGATTCCTAAAGCTTTTAAGACCTTTTTAGCGACAAAGCCAGCGCCAACGATAGCAGATGTATAGCGGCCACTGAAAATTCCGGCACCAATAGAATCATCATCGGGGCCATACTTTATGAAAGAGGCATAAGATGCGTGTCCAGGTCTTGGGGTGCGGTTAGTGTCTTGATACTGTTTAATATGGATAAAATGTCTATCCAGATTAGGAATCAGAATTGTCATGGGCGTACCATTAGTGTGATTCCAGTTACCAGCGTTTTCGATAGTGTCAGCGGCGTTTAACCCGGTATAGATTACCGGCAGATCAGGTTCTTTACGTGGTGACGATAATTCATCAGCACCAGGCTTGCGAAGCATCAGATCGCCATAGATTTCCTGTTCGGTAAACATCATACCTGCTGGCACGCCTTGAATGATTGCAGATAGGCCATCTTGGTAGGAGCCTCCTGCCATCGTTACTTGAAAATTTTTCCCAAAATGACATCCAAGCATTATATTATCCTTTCTCTGGTCTGTTAGCTTTCTTATAAAATAAAATAAATACAGGTCATCCTATTGGTTTAGAAAGCTTCTATATTAAGCTTATTTTTAGGTTCTGCTCTGATAGGGAGAAACAGTATATTAATTATTGTCATATAAGTCAACCCAAAAAACATGGGATTGAAAAGCTAGAGGTATTGGTGCCAATTTTTTTTTCGATGATGGCCTGGCAATCTGCCCCATAGCAGATGCCTTTTGCCGGTGATGTTGACTGTGGTTTTTCAATCACTTAATATTAATAGATATCATGTTTTTACTGGTATTTGCTTGAAAAACTACTTCATATATACTATGATATACTTTCCAGCGGGAGTTAGCTGGTAAGTTCGTTTTTGCCAAATTAGGAGTTCCGATATGCATAAGTCATTGATATTTGCCATTATTATCTCTTCATTGTTTTGCGTTTCAGCCTGGGCTGATGTTCTAGGCAACGGCACGCTCGAAGACCCTTACCAGATTTCCAGCGTCGAGCTTTTATTAATGATTGACTCCAATGCGGATCTTTTGGATAAGCATTATATCCTGACCAATAATCTGGACCTCACTGGCCATGAATTTTCCAAAGCGGTCATAGCCGCCGAAAGCTCTTTTACCGGCACCTTCGATGGCTGTGGCCATGAAATTAGGAATTTGAGTATAGTTAATCAGGATGGCACTGAGTATCTGGGTTTCTTTGGTAAAATTGATGGTAGTGCCGAGGTCAAAAATTTATCACTTGTTAATGTTAATATTATTGCTGACACATCTTATTATGTCGGCGGCTTATGCGGACAGATGGTGTCTGGGACCATAGGGTATTGTAGTACTTCTGGGGCCGTCAAGGCCCGAGGGTTTATTGGCGGATTGTGTGGGCTTAATGGACATATGGGAAGTTTTTTAGTGGAGTCAATAAATAATTGCTGGTCTAGCTGTACAGTTACAAATCCATTAGGGCAGTCTGGGCAATATTCCAGTATCATGGGTGGATTATGTGGGTGTAATAGGAAATTGATTCAAGACTGCTTTGCAACTGGTGATGTGATTAATAATTCTATAGAAACTTTAGGATATGCAAATGATTACTTTTATGCTACCGGAGGTTTTTGTGGGGATAATACTGGGCGTATTATTCGTAGTTATTCCACAGGTTCAGTTGTTGGCAAAGTAGGTATTGGTGGTTTTTGTGGAAGCAATGAAAGACCCGGCATCGGTGGCGACTATCTAAGTGGATATATTGAAGATTGTTATTCTACAGGCAATGTCAGTGGTAGTGAACTAGTTGGTGGGTTTTGTGGAGTTAATGGGGTCAACTATTACACGGGGACTATAAATGATTGCTATTCAACAGGAGCAGTTCAGGGTGAGGAAATGGTTGATGGTTTTACAGGGGGGAATAGTGGTCAAATGTCCGATTGTTTCTATGATGTTGAATCCTCTGGCCAGTTAGGCAGTGCCGGAGGTATGGGATTAACAGCTGATTCCATTGGCAATCCAAATCATTTTGCCCAGGCCAGCTGGAAAATATTTGGTTTTAATCATAATCCACCAGAAGGTATAGTAATTGAACCTGTCTGGCAAATGCCAGCTGATGGTGGATGGCCGATTTTGCTGTGGCAAAGTGATTCCAGTCCTGATGATATTGTTGTACCTGAATTATATTTAATGGATAAAGCCAATGCCATAAGTGAAATTGAAGGCTGCGGTTTAGCAGTTGGAGATATTACATATCAGCATAGCTATGGCATTGAAGCCGATAAGGTAATAACGCAAAGTAAAGTAAGTTATTGCAGGCTTGAGGCAGGCACTTATATTGATTTGCTTGTTAGTCTTGGCACCGCAGGTGATGGCAGCGAAGAAAATCCTTATCAGATTTCTTTGGTTGAGGATTTAGTGAAACTTGGCCAAAGCCCAGAAGATTATGATAAATATTTTGTTCTTGTCTCTGATGTCCAGGCGGCGGGGTATAGATTCTGGCAGGCCGCTATTGCCCCTGATACTGATAATACTGATGGACATCAAGGCTCTGTATTCAATGGTTGCTTTGATGGTAATGGTTTTATGATCAATGGCTTAACCTTTAAGAGCGGTTATTTTGGCAATTATATTCCAGGAGATTACCTTGGCTTGTTTGGTAAAATTGGACCAGACGGAATAGTAAAGAATTTGCATATAGATAATGCCAGTGTTTCTCGCATGTCATACGATTCAGTTTTTAGTGTATTAGCTGCTGAAAATGAAGGACTAATAGATAATTGCAATATCAGTGGTAATATATTCGATGGGGGGGATATTGCTGGCATTGCTTGTGGATTTAATAAAGGAGTTATAAAAAATTCCACAAGCGATGGTATGGTTTGGTGTGAATCTTATAGCGGTGGTTTTTGTGGTGGTAATATGGGGAGTATTGAAGATTGTTCTAGCAGTGCCATAATCAGAGGTCGTCGATATTTAGGCGGTTTTTGTGGTTCAAATCGATCCAGTATCAATAGGTGCTATGCTACGGGTGATATATTTGTTATTTACGCATATTATGACCCGGAAAAAATAGGCGGTTTTTGCGGTTCAAATGATAATGAAATTAGCCAATGCTTTGCAAATGGTAATATTAATTGTTTTCGGGCTTACACTGTCAAAGATATAGGTGGTTTTTGTGGCAAAAATGAAGAGTTTTATAGCATCATTGAAAATTGTTATGCAACAGGTAGCTTAGATGTCCAAGCGGAAAATATAGGGAGTTTTTGCGGGAATAATAAAAGTACAATAAAGAACTGTTATGCTATTGGTTTGTTTAAGGGTTATTATGGTAATGAAGATGACCAGTATTATTGGTTAAATGGTTTTTGTGGATACAATAGGTATTTACGTATTTTTGAAAATTGCTTTTGGGATATTGACCTTTCAGAAAGGTCAGAAAGCTATGGTGGCATAGGATTATCTACCGCTCAAATGCAAAATGCTTTCAGTTATTTGGGTTGGGACTTTAGCGGTGATGATGCGATCTGGGCAATGCCAAAAGGTGGCGGCTACCCGGTGCTTACCTGGCAGGGTGGCGAACTGGAATTTTTTGATTTTGGCAGTGGCACAGCCAGCGATCCATATCGTATTTCAACGCCAGAGCATTTAGAAATAATCTCAGGAAATGATTCTCTGGCTGACAAACACTTTATTTTAACGGCAGATATTGACATGGCTGGCTATGTTTTTGACCAGCCGATTTTTGCGGCTAATAAGTCTGGCAGCGGCTTTAATGGAATTGCTTTCACCGGCAGCTTTAATGGCCAAGGTTTTGTAATCAGTAATTTATTCTTTAATATCAAAGATGAGATTGTCGAGTGCATAGGTTTATTTGGGTTTATTGGTCAAGGTGGTGTTGTGAAAAATCTTGGTCTGGAAAATATTGTTATTGATAGTGATTATTATACTGAAATAGTCGGCGGGCTTTGCGGTGGCAATGACGGGGATATTCATAATTGTTATGTAACAGGGAATATTTCAGGCACCAACAGGGTTGGTGGACTTTGTGGCATAGACTATGGTTTCATTCGAGATTGTTATTTTATAGGTGAAGTCCATGGAAATAAATATATTGGTGGATTCGTTGCTACTGTTTCATTTGGTGTAATAGAAAACTGTTATTGTGATATTTCCGGCACCGCGGTAAGTGATTATGGTGGCTTTTGTCCTGTTAATGTAAATAGCGGAACTGTTACAGCCAGTTTCTGGGATGCTGAAGCTTCGGGCATTCCAATTAGTGCCGCAGGCATTGGCCTTACAACCGCTCAAATGCAGACTGTGTCAACTTTCGTTGATGTTGGTTGGGATTTTGATAATAATTATATGAATTCAGCGGATTGGTACATGCCAACCGATGGCTATCCGATTCTTATGTGGCAGGCCGCTGGGTGTGCCGATCGGCCTGCCGGTGATATTGATGGCGATTGCCTGGTTGGCTATGGCGATTTGATCATGATGGGCCAAAGCTGGATGACCGACAGTACCGATAGCTGCAAGGCCGACCTTGACGATGATGGCAAAGTAAACCTGGAAGATTTCGGTTTGCTGGTTAACAGCTGGCTTACCTGTGGCTATGAAAGTCTGGAACTTTGCCCTTAAAAAGGGAGATAGCATATGGATATTTTAATTATCTTGGTGGTTTTTATGTCTTAGATTGCTAAGATAATAATGTAAGGCTTATTTATAAAAAATAGTTTTCAATTGGAATGACACACTATAGCCATAATCGCTAGCGAATGAACGATTTGGTCGCATTTGTATGGAATAGCCTTATGTTTTGCTGAATTAATATACTGGGATTTCACTATTCATATATTTTATTTAGATGACAAGGAGGATGTCATGCTTATTAGTTTTGGAAGATGGTGTGAAAGATTTAGACTCTTGGCATTATTGTTATTATTGCTAGGGCTTCCAGCCAGTGTTTCATTTGGCCAGATTTTATCTTTTCAGGGGCATCAATATGGTCTTACCAGCTCAAATCTTTCTTGGGTAGAAGCTGAAGCTGAAGCTGTGGCTTTAGGGGGCCATCTTGTTACAATTAATTCTTCGGAGGAAAATGATTTTCTTGCAACCACTTTTTTTCAAGAATTTGGTGTCAGAGATTACTGGATTGGTTATTACAGCCCTGAAGGCCCTGATAGTGACAAAAGTTCATATGAATGGTCTAGTGGCCAGCCCGTTACATTTGTTAATTGGCGCAGTCATCAGCCTGATTCATGGCGCGATAGCCGTTATGTTGTTATTGGTTATCGCGGTGACGGAACCTGGGATAACTATCCAAATTCAGCATATAGAACCGTTCCTGGTATTTATGAAATTGGTTGCCTTCTTATGCCACAGGATGGCGACCTCAATAAAGATGGCAGCGTTGACTTGGACCCTCTGTGCCAGAATGGGTGAGACAATTCCTTGTCATTAATTAGACTTGAGGGCGAGGATATATTTATTATGATA
>JAEIOG010000136.1 GCA_016342495.1 Phycisphaerae bacterium | reverse complement strand
GCAGTTTAAGGTTGAAAACGCTCAGACAAAATTGAAATCACTCTACCCAACTATTAAAGTGTGACTGAGCACTAGTTACAGTTTAATATTAGTAATATTCCAGCTCAGCAGGATAAAGAAAAATAGGAAACAAGAACAAGCTTTATGGAGTTGACTAACAAGCAAACAAAGACAGCTTAAAAAGGAAATATCCTAAATAGCGATAAAGAGCTTTTAACAAACCTAGAATTAATTACAATCCATTTAAGGCACCAAAGCCCATATTACGAAAAACAAAGCTATGACATTCACCCAGAGCCTGAATAAAACCCTTTTGAACTAAAATTCAGCCAAGCAATAGACTGAAAATAAAATATTGTCATGCTCAGATTTTAATAGTAATTTCACAATGAAAAACACAGAGATTAAAAAAGCAGTAATGTTGTAATTTACCAAAAACCGCCAAACTGCAAGGCTGCCGCTAAAGAACGAAACAGCTCAATTGCTAAAAACCCATATACAAGGCAAAAAACCAGATGACCAACTAATTCATGTCCCCGATAAAACCTCAAAAATGATAAAAGCTGATCTCGAAGCTGCCCAAATTATTCATCGCGATATCGGCAGCGGCAAACTCGACTTTCACAGCTTAAGGCATACCTTTGGCACCCTGCTGGCCAATGCCGGAGTCCATCCTAAAACCGCCCAGCAACTTATGCGGCACAGTAAAATTGAGCTAACCATGAATATCTATACCCATACCACCCAGAATCAGATTGAATCGGCGATTCAGAGTCTGCCGGTGTTTTAGCTTTGTTTTGCCTTTTGCATTATTGGCCAAAGGCGTTTACGCAAATCATCTAAGATTTGAGCTAATGTGAAATCAAAATCAGATAAATCACTACGATTCAAAAATGCTTTCCATTGCGTTTGTTTTGTGCCATCTTCTAAAAAATCTGCGGTGAATGCTATTGGCAATTCCTTTGGCAATGCAATTTTGCGTCTTTGAAATGTTGCTTTTATTGCCTTGGCTAATAAATCGTCATCCAAACCTATATGATTTAGCAGAATATATACATCATAAAAATCTTTCATTCTACTATTCATGAATCCATGCACAACCATAGCATTGACTTTTTCTGCAATAACGGTAGCTGGATGATAAGCTCGCAAACGTGGGACAGGCAGGTCAAGTATCGTTGGGTATTCAATTACTTCTGGAACAGGGATAACTGCGTCCCCAAAACCAACATCGATTTGAATAGGAATTCTTGCATTATTCAGAAATCCATGTAGGCGTATTCTCACCCCAAAATATTCTTGATCATCCCGTATATCATCTACTCTTATTGAATCTGAATCAAAGCTTAAACCATCTTCAATAAACGAAACATTGCAAACATCTGTAAAAATTTCTCTGATACGCTGGCGACTCAATTCTCCAAATCCTAAAAAATCAATATCTCTGGTTGGTCTACCAGAAACTTCATGCCATAATCTAAAAAGCATAGCACCCTTTAAGATAAATGTTTCTGATTGACCAGATAGCATTATGCGATAAAGAATACGCTCTAAGCCATATCTAGTGAGTATACTGTTGAAATCCTCGCCTGTTTTGTCACGAACATTCAACAAGCGTTGATGAATAGATTTTGCAATATCAGTGTTTTTCATTTACTCATTTCCAGGTAAGGACGAATCACATTAGTCATTCGACAGATCTTTGCATATTTCCATATTTCGTCCCGAGTTGCCTTTTTTTGCTGCAAACAATCAGCCAATGCCTCACGAGCTACATCGATACCTATTTTGTTGCGAAACTTAAAACAATCGACAACTGTTTTGGCTGGGCAATAAACACGAACTGAAACTCCTTCTTTTTCATGGGTTTCAATTCCCTCAGAAAATGCCTTACCAGTGAGTTTTACTACACGTACATTTGGAGATTTTGGTTTAGATGCGTTACTCTCAATTGCTACCCAGGTCTCAAACGGCATCTGGGTTGTGATTTCATGAAATTGTAACCCGGACAATAGACAAATCACACATAGTGGAGTTGAAGTCATAATTTCAGCAAAAGCTTCGAAAGTCAAATATTGCCCAGCAAGCGTATATCCCCCTCGAGAAACACGACGAAGAAAGCCCTTTTTAGCCATATAGTGCAAGGTAGTTCTGGCAATACCAGTTCCTTTTAGATCTGCCGCAGTGACAATGCCTTTATCCATCACGATATCTATTATCTTTTTTGTATTCATAATACACCTAAATATTGACAAGCAATCCCTATATATTAATAAGTAGGGACTATTTGTCAAGATTTAATATTTTTTTTCGTAGACAACAAGGTCCACCCGGTAATGCTTAAAGACATTTGCCGAAGTTCACCCCAAAAACCAAATCGAATCTGCGATACAGAGTTTGCAGTATTTTAGGCACAACAATCAACCACACCCTGTTTTCAGCCTAAAATATGATGTTTTTTGTGCAAATTTAAAGTTTAACTTGAAATTTACACAAAACCAAATATTAACATTCAGTCCCCACTTACCAATAAATGGGACTTGCTTGTCAACTTCTAAACCCTAATCGCAGCCCAGCTTAACCAGTGGTAGCTCTTTCGCTTCGACCGGGTCGAACTGAAACATCCGCTTAAACCTGGCCCGCAATGAATCCGGATTAGGCCGCTTGAGACAGTTACGGCGACCATGAAGATATTCCTGCACCCTTTGGAACTCATTTATATCTAGGTTGCCTATAATACGACACAGCTGGGCCCATTGTCCCGGATCGATCTCCTGGGACAACTGGCACCATACACCGGTATCTGCTATTGCAGGTTCATCAAAAAGTAATAATTGAGTATTGTCCATGAAATGTTCCTTTCAACTAAGTTCTTATCAAATAAATAGTTAAAAGGGTCTCGGAGGGAGATGCGTAACCAGAGCCCGGTTCCACCCTTACAAAAATATATCGGCAAGCTTTTTCTGTTTACATTAATTTTTTTCTATTACTTATCGCGCCTTCACTACCGCAAGTTCATCCCACCTGGTAGTATACCGCCCAGATCGCATCTGAAACTTTGTCTTCCATTTCTGCTTCTGCTCAATTCCTGCAGCGCCATAGCTGATGGCATTACTTTGCATCGAGTTAATCTTATCAATAACATTCATCAATTTTTTCGAACGTCCCCGGTCTACAGCATCAAACAAATTAAGTTGTACCCGATCCTTATCGATAAGCTGTTCTAATAGCACGCCAGCTTTCTTGAATTTATAACCATCACGATAAATTCTGGTCAGACATACTAAGGCATAATGGATTATCTCTGATGTATCACTGCTGGCTGTCGGCAGCTCAACGCTTTGACTATCATAATAACGCTGCTTTTTATCAAAGGCACTGGTCATTACAAATACTGTTAATCTTCCCGCTACTAACTTTTGCTTCCTTAGTTTTTGAGTTGCTCTGCTAACATATTGTGCTACTGCCTGGCTTAATTCATCAAAACTCTCGATTGGCCTGCCAAAAGATCTTGAGCTACATATAGTCTTATTCTGTGGCGGGCTATGTTCCAGGTCATAACAAATCTGGCCACGCAGCTCATGGGCTATTCTGACACCTACAACGCCCAATGCTTTCCTAAGCCAGCGATCATCAGTATCCCTTAATTCCAAAGCGTTCTTTATCCCACCGGCAGCTAACCGATTAGAATAACCGCGTGAAACACCCCAAATATCAGGCAGACTTGTTTTAACTAAAATCTCATCAATATTATCACAATTAATAAGGTCGACAACTCCATTGCCATGCTTAGCTAAATGGTTGGCTATCTTCGCCAGTGTTTTTGTTGGCCCAATACCCACCGATACCGGAATGCCTGTCCATTGCCTGACTGTTCTTCTAATCTGTTGACCATAATCGCATAAATCAATGTTTGCAAGATTACTCAAATCCAGGAAAGCTTCATCAATTGAATAGATTTCCATGTCATCGCAAAAGCCTGCCAGGGTTTTCATAACCCGCTGAGACATATCACCGTAAAGGGCATAATTAGAAGAAAATATTGCTGTGCCATGTTTTTTAAGAAAAGGTTTTTCTTTGAAATAAGGCACTCCCATCTTTATTCCTAAAGCTTTAACTTCATTGCTACGGGCCACGATACAGCCATCATTATTACTCAAAACTGCAACCGGCCTGTTTTCCAAAGCCGGGTTAAATACCCGTTCACATGAAACATAAAAATTATTACAATCTACCAAAGCAAATATCATTCTTCCCCCGATCAAAATGAATGTATCACATGCCCGAACTCGCAACCTTCGGATCGACAGTCCGTTCCGCGGCTTTGTAAATGCTTGCAAAACCAAGACTTATGGCTGCCAAATAAAGACTTACGAAGCAAATGTAAGTTCAACCGAAGACCAACCGAGCGCCAACCGTGAAGCGTTGGTGCAGATTTTGGTGCAGATTGGCAGGTTCACATGATCCAAATTTTTATATTTTCACGACAACAAAACCCTCAAATACGAATGGCTCAAAAAAGTCCCACTCATCAGAGGCTTCAAGCATCTTACGGAATTATGCGATGAATTCCAAGTCTGGTACAATTATTGGCGGCCACACATGACTCTCGAAGGCTTACGGCCCAACGATTTCTTTTATGACAACAAGCCTGCCAAGCCGGAACGGGACGCTAAGCAGCTACCCATCAATATCGAGCAGCACTACTTCAGCCAAACCCGATCGATAGGCTATCGGCTAAAAAAGGCTGCTTTATTTTACCTGACATGGCTATGGTTACACCTTGTCAACACAGCACCGGTCTGCGCAAATTTCAAGTTTCGTTGTCGGGTTTATATCAATCGTCATAAAATCGGACATTTATGGTCGCGAAACCAAATCCAATGCTCACAAATCTACACACTCATTCAAATTTCAAAGAGCAAACCGAAAAATCAGGCCGCCAAAAACGGTTCAAAGCTAGCTGGGCAAATACAATTATTCTGGATTTTTAGTTGCACTATAAATAGTCTAAAACTCAATAAATTTTCGACACTAACAAATCCAAATGTATACTCATTTTTGATTACCAAAGAATAAATCTTAAAAAATTAAAGCTCAAAAAATGGTTCTGCGGATAGTTAATAAGCACATTAACTTTTATAGTCATCGCCATTATTGCTTGCGGTGCAACTGTCACGCCAAAATAGAACTTTGGTTTTCATTTCTGCAATCATGGTTGCATGTTCTGATTCGTCCGCCAAATTTGTGGCTTCTGATGGGTCGTTCATAAGGTCGTAAAGCTCAAACGTTACCCCTGAATCATTGCTATAGATTTTATAACGATTGTCAGTCAAGGAAATCTGATTGTCAGATTGGAATGCAATCGGACTAGGCCTTTGCGTAATCTTACCTTGGATCAAAGGCATTAAGCTTATGCCATCGATAGGTTCAGGCTGGTTTTTAACTTTGAAACCCAATACTTCCATGATAGTCGGAAAATAGTCAGAGGTTACACATGGGAAGTTTTTTTCAATACGAGTTTTTTTAACTTTATCCGGCCATTCTAAAATTCCTGGCACCCGAACGCCACCTTCATACAAGCTACGTTTGCGACCTCGATATGGGCCAGCAGAACCAGGGTATGCACTACCTTGAGTACCCCCCTCAGGACCATTATCGCTACAGAACCACAGCATGGTATTGTCAGCTACTCCCAGTTCTCGAAGTTTTTTACGTAAGCGACCTACTTGTTCGTCCATTGCGGCGACACAGCCATAATAGTTTTGTTCATTATTGGTAAAAGATGAGTATGGTTTTTTGTGGTCTGAATCTGCAAGGATAGGTAGATGAGGCGTGTGGAACCAGATAACGCTAACGAAAGGTTTATTTTCATCGACAGCTTTTTCGATAAATGGAATAGCCTGGTCCATGATTACCTTAGAATCATCGCCCAATAATTCATTTGAATCCTGCGGGACAAAGCTGCCATCTTCACGCCAATAACGTGTGCCATATAATTGAGTCGTTGATCCAATTTTATACATGGGGTTATAGGTTGGCACTTTCGATTCAGTTGAAAAGCACACATCGAAACCATTGTCCTGAGGAGGTGAATACTCAGCCGTATTACCAGGTGCACCACGATTTGCATCGTTAATTTCGGTGGTTAAGGTACCGACATGCCATTTACCAAAATGGCCGGTAGTGTAACCCTGAGTTTTGGCCGCTTCAGCAACGGTGATTTCCTGATCTTTCATTTTACCAACATTGGCAAAGGTAATCCCATAGCGATATGGATGGCGACCAGTGATTGCACTTCCTCGTGTTGGAGAGCATACCGGAGCACCTGCATACCAGCGATCAAAACGAATGCCACTTTTAGCCATATCGTTGAGATTCGGGGTTTTGATTGGGGTATAGCCATAATATTCGACATCACCCCAGCCAAGATCATCACACATGCAAAGAATAATATTTGTTTTTTTACTGCCTATTCTTAATTTAGAGGAATTTGAGGAAAGAACAACCTTAGCCATAGCATTACCGGCTGTAAACATTCCGCCAAACCCAAAAGTGAGGTTTTGTAAAAATGTTCTCCTATTCATATTTTTCATTTTTTCCCTTTCAAATATAAACTTTATCTTAATATTTTTCATTGTAGAGGCCAGACTTGCTCTAACAGCCAATACTGGTCGAATAACACAAAATCGCTTAAATTAATAACACCATCTTCAACAGGATCGAATGTGGACAGGACCGGGCTAAGAGGCTGATTGATATGAGCATCGTAACCGGCAACTATATATACAATCTCAGATTGAGTCAAATCATAGCTGTAAATCTTTAACTCATCAAGGTAAATAGAGCTTGTTGAAGTTGTACCTGGATCTGAAGAACCAATTTGAATATCTCCGGCATTATTGGTATCTAAAGATTCGAAAGCCTGATGATTTCTTGCGACAAGTTCACCATTGATATAAACAGCGAGTAAGCCGGTTACAACATTTTTAACAATAGCAAGATGTTGCCAGTTATTACTGTAGAAACATTCTGAATCGAGTTGACGCTGAACAATATCCCATTGTTTGTCTTTGAATTGTGACTTTCCGGCTTCGTAATACAAACAAGCATCGTTTTGAGTAAATTCTGCTAAAGCATCTTTGGTCCACATACTAATCGTATATGAGTCAGTTAAAGCATTATGGATAGCAGCTGGAAGTGTTAGGTTGTATTGACCATTGATAAACAGGCATGTACCATTATAGCCAGCGACATTCCAGATGTCCGCATCGGTATCCGCATCAATCTGGCCATCAAAATGATTGGAACTGCTGTCAATTGCGAGCAAACCACTGGTTTGCTCAAATTGATAGTGAGCTATCAGCTGCATTTCAGCGGGCATCATAGCAGTTACGGTATATTCACTTGCCATCCAATGAATGAGCATCAATTGTAAATCCAGCAGATCAACTATGCAATTTTCATCTAAATCAATAGCAGACAAATTCTCCGCAAGACAACGCTGAGGATAAAGACTAATGTCGTCAATACAAATGCTGCCTGCTCCTGATGATATGACTCCAATTAATAAA
Organism: Phycisphaerae bacterium; assembly: GCA_016342495.1. GTDB lineage: Bacteria > Planctomycetota > Phycisphaerae > Sedimentisphaerales > SM23-30 > JAEIOG01. The sequence continues at coordinate 5,179 of JAEIOG010000136.1, read as the reverse complement.
CTGTTAATAGCATCCAACTCAACACCTTGACCTGCAATATCAGCAAAACTTATGTTCCACATTGCCCATTGCGGATTTGTGATGGCATTAGCAGCAACATTGTAAATTCGGGCAATATTAATGCCATCACTTATTTCGACATAAATCTGCCCAGCTGTGTTATCGCTATCGCATTTAATCTGCAACGCAAGAGCCTGCATGCCAAATAAGTCCCAATCCATTGGTTGATCAAATTGAAGTGTCACCTGACTATCATTATTGTATTGCATGCAAAGCCAACCCATAAAATCATGCATCACAGTAGCATTTCCGTCATTTGCCCATGCTGTCAGCATGTCATCAGTGTCGTTATATTGATCAAAATCTTCGATAATAACAGATTCAGTCTCTTCAATGACTTGTTCATCAATCACAGTGAACGCCCATACATTACCTTTCAAAGGAGAATTGGACAACTCAGAGTTAATTTCATCCACACGCCAGTAATAGGCAGTTGTGTTTTGTAGTAGCCCAGGTGTAAAACTCGATTCAGCGGTATTACCTTTATATTCCTGTGATAGTAAACCAGCATTTAAAACACTATCATAATCATCACCAAAATAAATATTGTGGCTAACAGCGTAATTTCCTGCTTGCCAGATTAATGTTGGGTTTAGCTCTATATCAATTGCTTCATCAACAGGCGATGAATTATTTGCAGGGGTAAGTTCCAGCGTCACATCTCCGATGATCTGAATAATTTCATCCTGTGTAAGTGTATGGTTATAAAACCGCACATCATCCATCAAACCCTGAAAACTATCCCATGAAGTGTTACCAGTAACGCTACCCAGGATCATGATAAAGTCTGTAGCTTGCGAATTGTACCGATTAATATTAGCAACATCAGTATCAACTTCCAATACACCGTCAATGTAAATCTTTAGCGTATCATTGTCACCAACGCTTTCGAAATCAATTGTGGCGACAATATGGTGCCACTGACCATCAGTTACGACCGTACTTGTTGCGATACTGGTCAATTCCCCAACACTGTTAGCCAGCAAAGAAACGGCGCCATCAGCATTAATCGCCAGAATTTTATTGCCCTGAGTATGATCAGCCCCTGCTGGGCCTTGCAACACGAGCCCGCATTTTTTACTGTTAATCGACCCTGATGTTTTCACCCATAGTGCCATTGTAACTGAGTTTGTAAATCCAAAACCATTGGCAACTGTCGCGGAAGAAAACTCTACACGGTCATCAATGCCATCAAACTCCAGAGCCTGCCCATCATGGCCTTCTGTCCAAACTGAGGAAGCATCACTATACTGTTTAAGAACTCCATGATAATCATTAGTTGAAACATCATAACATATTGATGTGTCAGAGCCTGCTTCCATTGTCCAATTTGCAATAAGCTCAGCCTTTGCAACTGAACAAATCAACAGGATCAATACAAACATTAAACAATTTAATTGTAAAACATATCTCATTTTATTTTTCTCTCTCCTGCAAATAATCAAACATCAAAAACAGGAAAGTCTTATAAACCAGACTTTCCTGTTTATCTACGTAAAATATATGGATACACTCAATACGCTTATAGCTGGTTGGCCGGTAGAGTGTCATTCATCCATTCAGAAGCAAATACTACAAAATCTGCAAGATCTACAAAACAATCCTGGTTAAAATCCATCGCCAAGAAACCAATGGCTCCACAATCATTATCAGTAACTTTTGCAGTTTTGTTGGTTATAGTCATGCCAGTATAATTAGCATCAACGGTTGCAACATTAAATGTGATAATGGCATCATGTTGCCCAGGTGCTTGTGGAGTACCAGGTTTATCACGATTTTCTTCCTGCAAATCATCGATTGCGATTACTTCAACATCATAATCTCCTGTAAAACCAATAGGCAATACAATTTCAAGACTGTCAACAGCATTACTTGTTGCAGGATCAATGAACTGGACCTCCATATCTTCAGGATCTAAATTAGCCATCAATATAGTCATTTCATTCTGCAATGCTTTACCAACACGAATGTCAAAAGAATCCGCCGGGCCACCTTCTGAAAGTTCCATTGTGGTAACACCAAAAGTACCCAAAGCCACAGTATCATTATCCACAACAAATACAGATACAGAATTAATCGTTCCGGCATCACTAGTTATTGCAAGTGTTACAGACTCAAGAAGTTCTTCTTCTTCATCATCAACAGCATTAACCACAACTGTTTTAGGACCTACATCTCCAGGTGCAAAAGTCAATACAAGTGCATCACCAGGATTTGAGGTACCTTCCAATTGTATATCTTCGCTATTTATCAGGCCATTGGGGTCAACAGTTACAATCACAGTTTCAGTGAAAGCATGAGCAAGAGTAACTTCAAAACTATCTGAAATTCCATTTTCACCTACATACAAATCCGTCTTACTGGGTTCGCCAATATTGAAATTATCATATGTCACTTCTACATTACTGAGAACACCTGCAAACTCATGCCATGCGGTAGCATTGGTGGCTTTTTCATTATAGCCCAATACCATACCAGGAGAACTCATGTTAAGAATACCATTATCTACTACAGCCGGGTTTAAGTTATGGGTTGTGATTTCCAGACTATTTTCACCATCTATAAAAATCGTACAAACATCAAGGCCAACCAGAATATCAAAAACAACCTTAACATGATGAGTTTTACCATCATTAATAGCTGCAACAGTCTTGTAAGCAGTAAGAAGTTGAGGTGTATTAGCAAGATCAACTCCTGCGATTGTTAAGGTTCCATCAGGCTGCATCATTAAAATCTTGTTGCCGCTGATATGGGTGTTTGCAACGCCAGTTGGGCCAAACATCATAATAGCTGCCTTTGCTGTTGGTTGAGTGTGGATATTAGGGTCTGTCAAAATATCAAGTTCCCAGGTTACCATAAATCGCAGATCAGCCCTGGACCAGAATTCACCATCCCAGTTTTCTGTTGGCAATACTTCTACTTTATTGGCATTACTGCCGTCAACAGTTGTTGGCCCTTCATGAATGAGCACAGCCTGACTAATAGCAGCAAAACTCAAAACCAAAACAAACACTATTAACATTTTCTTAAAAATTGACATAAATAAATCCTTTCCGTTAAAATCAATAACTCGCAAATACTTTTACAGTATATTTTTTTAAAACCATAAAAGTCTATCGATATTAATTAATATCGACAGACTTTCGAATCATCGTTTATCTTCTTTTTCTAATCAATCCCAATGAGCTTGCGCCCAAAAGAAGCAGTGTGGCTGGTTCTGGAACATATGTCACTTCAACATTACTGAGCGTACCTTCAAACTCTGCCCATGCGGCAGCATTACTGCCTTTTTCATTGTAGCCCAGGACCATTCCCGGAGCATCCATTGAGGCTATCATATTGTCTGCTACAGCCAAGTTAAGGTCATGAGTCGCAATTTCCAGGCTATTTTGGCCATCTATAAAAATCGTGCAAATATCAAGCCCGTCTTTAATATCATAAATGACTTCTATGGCATGTGTTGCTCCATCATTAACAGCAGCGGCAGTTTTATAAGTAGTAAGAGAAACAGGTGTAAGTGGGATGTCAGCTCCTGCAATCGTTAAAGTTCCATCAGGTTGCATCATTAAAATCTTATTGCCGGATACATGGGTGTTATCAGTGCCAGTTGGACCAAACATCATAATAGCCGCCTTTTTTGCAGGTGCAAAACCAGCAGCAGTTTGGATGTCCAGCTCCCATGTCACGGAGAATTCAGTAGCTGTTGTAGACCAGAATTCGCCATCCCAGTTATTCACTGGCAAAACATCAACTTTTGTTGCACTAGTGCCATCAAATGTCGTCGGCTCGCTTAATATCACAGCAGCCTGACTTATAGTTGCAATACTCAAAACCAATACCAATATAATCAAAACATTCTTCATAATAATCTTCCTCTTCTTTTCAATTTAGTTTACAAAATAATTAATCACCTTAAAACATAAGTACAATTCCGTTTTGACAAACCTCCTTTCTGTTACAATTATTTATTTAAAATTTCAAATAACCTATTTATCATCAAAGTATTTTTGCCACATCCATTCATGCTTGGTAAAATCGGTATTGAATACCGTTGAGAGTTTTGTTGCAGGGTTTTCAAACATTTCAGGATTAACTTGAACATATCTTGCATGCCCATCAAGATGCCCTACATTAAAACCTTCCTTGTGGTGCTGACCAATGGACGGTTTATTGGCATCCTTTCCTTTATTACGGTGACCAATACCGTCAGATACCACTGCATAAAAACCTCTATCAGTATCTCTTAGTGTGCTGCGACCCCTAAACTTGCTTTTCAATCGATTCACTTCACTTGTCGCACCACTTGGCTCAACAATATTAACTACCCCTAAAGTATAACGATAGTGATAGCCATAACGAGCTGACATTACATCAACACTATCACCAACAGCATCCGCATATGGCTTTGCTTTTGTTTTCCACGAGGCAGGGATAGGGTTATCGGACTTCATTGCTTCTCCTAGATGTTTCAAACCATGCAAAACCCCTCCAAACTGATATTCTGTATTTTTCCAGGCGGGACAATAAAGAACTTCGCCATCGCCGAGATAGCCATCTTTATAAAGCAAACCTTCGGCTTGCCAGATTGCTGGCTGACCATCACTCATCCGACCAATCTGATATGCTCCACCAGCAATATTTCTAGTTGGCAGAAAACCATTATTATCATCAGCATAGGGAAGATGGCCTTTCATTATACCATTAATATGGGCCAGGCAAACCGTACGCTTAGCCTGATCACGCGCCTTTGACAATGCCGGCATTAAGATAGAAACCAACAATGCAATGATCGAGATAACGACCAGTAACTCAATTAGAGTGAATCCTTTTTTGTCTAAAATACGCATATAATCTCCTAATGACTTATACTAAAGCTTGATTTGAATTGATTAATTCGTTAGAATATCATTATTAGTGTACAGAATATATTCCTGTTACACTGAAACTTCTGGTCAGCGTCATCCCGCAATAGATAGTCGCTGACCTTTTTCCTTTTTTATTTATTTTAATATTTTGAAATAAATTGTACTCCTTTAACAAAAATTATTCCTGTTGCTCCAATGCCGTTCGATACAATTTTTCTACATCTTGCTGACTTAATGGAAAATCATACATGGCT
>JAEIOG010000135.1 GCA_016342495.1 Phycisphaerae bacterium | reverse complement strand
TTAATCCCCCAAAACAAGTGAAAAATTAGAGCTTAATTTTCTAATAGAATTGTCTCATTTTGCTTGACAATTACCGGTTGGGCTTTGATGGGCTTTGACAGGTAATAGTCAAAAGCCAAAGGCTAAAATTATAGCGAAAGTGTATTCCTGAGCTTAGATTTATTAACTTAAAGTGGTTTTTTTGGGGTGGGTTAGTGTAAGTTATTGTGAAATAATGGTTTATGTGGTATTAGAACTCCGGTGATACTTTGGAGTTATTTGTTATCAGCAAATGCTTGCAATAATGGGTGGAATTAATTATTATAGACAGATTATATTTATAAGTTGTTTTTAGAATCGAATTTACAGATAAGAAGGGTTCATGGATGGCCAAGAAGAAAAGTAATACTGTTACACCAGCGCAGGTTATTAAGCAAATCGATAGCAGTGCTAATTTGGTATATACAGATATCAGTAAAAAACATCAGTCTCCAAAAATGGTAATACCAGTTCGTTCATTGGCCAATGTCACTTATAGTCCTAAGAGCGGCTATTTCGAACTGAAAGGCAACGTTAAAGAGCGAACTTTGACGGTTAATACCGTAAAAACCTTTGCTCAAACCTTGAAAATGATGTCTTTGAGTAAGGAACTGATCGCCTCTGATGATATGGCTACTAAAAGGGAAGCCTATTATATCAGTAAAAACTGGGCCGAAGCGGGCTTTAAAGAACAGCCCGAATCTGATACGGTCATGGAAGATATTGAAGCGATGTTTGGCATTATCCGTGAACAGCTACGTTTTGCCCCGGAAGAAAAAGGTGGGGCAGTAGCTGGTCGTCTCACGGTTATCGATAAAGACCGTGAGGGTCGCAAGCTTAAAATTGATTGTACCAAGTTTGGCTCTGGTGCCTATTCGGTGCCGGTAGATGTCGAAAATCTACAATTTCAGTCCAAAGCAAAATTTATTTTGGCTATCGAAACATCGGGTATGTTTCAGCGTTTGCATAATTATGCCTACTGGGATGAGGCAAATTGTATTTTAGTATCGATGGGTGGGGTGCCTACCCGGGCTTGTCGTCGATTTATCAGACGAATGAGCGATGAACTTAATATTCCGGTTTATGCCTTTGTCGATGGTGACCCTTATGGATATTTCAATATTTATCGTACATTAAAAGTAGGTAGCGGAAATGCGGCCCATCTGAATGAGTTTTTCTGTGTGCCTCGCACTTCATTTTTAGGTGTTACACCTCAGGATATCAAAGATTATAAATTGCCAACCCATGCCTTAAAAGAAGTTGATATCAAACGTGCAAAAGATGCTCTGAAAAACGACCCTTTTGTCAAGCATTATAAACCCTGGCAACAGGCGATAAATCAGATGCTAAAAGGTGGTCAACGTGTTGAACAGCAGGCATTTGCCAAGCATGGGCTGGATTTTGTAGTTAAACAGTATCTGCCGGATAAATTGAAAGCAGTTAAAAAGTTTCTTCCTTAGTCACTGCATATGCAGTTAATTTAGTTTTACAGCATGGGCATAGCCCATCTACCTGAAAATATGGATTGTATTATGCAAGAAAAAGTTGAGTTGACTGCTGAGAAGAAATCGTCCTGTTGGATATGGCTGGGTTGCGTGCTGATGGTGATAGCCGCGGCTTTGCATAGTGCTGACAAGAATATCGGCGGGGGTGATACCTGGGTGGCGATGGCTTGCGGGCGTTATTATACTGCTGGCAATTGGGCTAAGCAATATGAAGATCGCACTATTCAGATGAAGGTGCTGGATGTCTTTGGCATTCACATGTCCCAAAATGAACCTTTTAGCAATAAATCCCGGAATTTCATCAAAGGCGATGAACATAAGGTTGGCTGGATTAATCAGAACTGGCTGACCCATGTGATATTCTATAAGATGTTTAAAACCTGGGGTGGTAATTCCATTGTTTATTTCAAATTTATTCAGGCTATTCTGACAGCTTTGTTTGCCTACTGGGCTGCGAGGAAATTCGGGGCACATGCTTTGATAAGTGCGATAATGGTTAGTTTTGGGGTGTTATTAAGCCGGTCTTATATCGATTTGCGTCCTAATATCACCACGATTCTTTTTGCTTCGATGATGATTTATCTGCTGGCCTGCTGGGCTAAGGGCCAGCCAAAAAAATTATTATGGATGTTCCCGATAACTATCATCTGGTGTAATGTGCATGGTGGTTTCATTTACGCGGTTATTATTTTTGCGGCGATGGCCGGTATGTATGCTTTGCGTTTTATCTTTACCGATTTTATGACCAGCTTTTTCATGCCAGATAAAGAGCAATGGAAATATTTCTTTATTGCTTTTGGTTCAATTCTTTTTGCTTCAGTGGTTTTCAGCCCTTATGGCCTGGAAAATCTGACACATCCCTTTTTGGTGATGCTGGGCAATGAAGGTGACATCTGGCGCAATGTTTCAGAATGGCGTTCCATTTATTTTGATTTTAACAAACCCCAGGGGCATCCGAGAAGTTTTGGCAATGTTGGTTGCTATATCGTTTTTCTGGGGCTTTGGGCCGTGAGTTTTGTTTTGTGGGTGCTACATATGATGGCCGCCAAGACTAAACCTGACCCATTTGCTAAGAAAAAGAATAAACAGAAAGTCGAAAATAAACCAGTTTTTCAGATTAATCTGGGCTGGGTAGCGATAATGTTGCTGACTGTTTATATTTCGATACAGAGTAGAAGGTTTGTATTTCTGGGTGGTCTGGTATTAGCTCCTTTTGTCGCTTTGATGATTCAGGATATAATTGATATTCGTATCGCTAAAGGCGGCAGGGTATTAGAAGAGATCATTGGGGAAAAACATTTGGCGATAATTGCAATTCCTTATCTTGCCGCGGTGGTTTTGTTCAGCATTTTTGTTGCCGCGATGAATGATATATATTTTAAGCCATCGGTGTTTGGCTGGGATTATTCTAAATATTATAGCTATTTAGCTGATGAGCCTATGAAAAAGTTTGCCGACACCGATCATTCGATGTTCTGGCATATGGTGGGGATTAAAGATCAGCCGGTTCAGGCGATGCGTTTTGTCAATGATAATAATATCCGCGGGACAGTAATGGGCGAATGGACTGGCGGCGGTTTTATCCCCTATGGCCAAACCCCCGGTGCTGATGGTCGTCCGGGCTTGAGGGCATTTATGGATGGCAGGGCCCAGGCCGCTTATGAAGTAGAACATTTCCAGCTTTGGCAAAAGTTACGCAATCCTGATGTTGTTGCTGGAAAGTATGGCGATTATTTGCAGATGCTGAATAATGCTGGTATTGAAGTAGCAGTTTTAAAAATAGCTATTCCTGATAGTCGTAAAATATTTGAAAAATTGATGAACACTCAGAAGTGGAAGATGATGTATATTGATGGCGATTGGGTGGTAATTGTACATAAAGATTCTACGGCTAATAAAGATATTATTGAAATGCCCGAAGATCAAATTATCTGGCATAATAAAGAGGCCGCCAAAATGACTTTGGCTATTAATAACTGTGCCCTATCTAGTGCGGCATTTAAACTTAAAGGTATTGATATAGCATTGTCGATGGAAGACTATGAACCTATGGCGAGTCGATATCTGGCTTCGGCAGCAAGGTTGCTTAAAGCTCAAAAGCAGATTGATGATCAAAAATATCAACAGGTTATTCAGTATTTTCTGGACCAGCGGAGTAAATATCTTAAATTGATAGAAGAAAATCCACGACTGGGAAAAATTCAGAATAATCTTAATTTATGTGACATTTGCGGTAAGCTTGGGAATTTGACCGGCGATAATAAATATGCTGCTGAAGCGGAATTATATCTGGAAAATTTTAAGGCTTTGCGACAAGAGTTTGGTAAGGGAGGTTTGCTTTGGTAAGTAAAAGTATAACCGCATTTTTCCCCTGTCATAATGAAGCGGGTAATATCGAAGCCTTAACCGCTGCGACGGTTAAAACTCTGGAAGCACTTACTGATGATTTTGAAATTATTATTGTAAATGATGGCAGCACCGATGAAACCGCAGCGATAGCGAATAAGTTGTCAGCAGTAGATGAACGTATCGAAGTAATTCATCATGATAAAAATAAAGGTTATGGTTCGGCATTACAATCGGGTTTTGCCGCTGCCAGCAAGGATTTGATTTTTTATACCGATGGCGATGGCCAGTTTGATGTTTCTCAGCTTAGAGAAATTCTACCTTTGATTAATGAATATGATATTATTACCTGTTATCGGGTAGGGCGGCAGGATAATTTTGTGCGTAAATTTAATGCCTATGCCTGGTGTACATTAGTCAATATTTCATTTAAACTGCATTTGCGGGATATCGATTGTGCCTTTAAGGTATATCGCCGTGAGGTCATTGATGCTATTGAGATGCACAGCACCGGGGCATTAATTGATACCGAGATGCTTTCACGGGCCAAACGCAAGGGCTTTACTATGGTGCAAAAACCAGTAAAACATCTGCCCCGGCTTTATGGTCAATCTTCCGGTGGAAATATTAAAGTTATCCTGCGGGCATTTAAAGAATTATTTAAGCTTCGGCGTGAGATTATGGCCACCAAATAAATCAGTTGCCCATTCAGGCAACCAATAGAAATATCAAAAGAATAAAGGGTCATTTTATGAAATACATTTTAAGTTTGTTGCTGGTTATGTCATTGTGTGGATGTTTGCAAGCGGCTGATAAGGTTTATTTAAGTGACTTGCAGCTGGAGAATATCTCTATGGGCTATGGCAAGCCCGGCAAAGATGTGTCTGTAGTTGGCGAAAAAATTGTTATTGGCGGCAGAAAATTTACTAAAGGTGTTGGTGTTCATGCCAACTCGATAATGCAGCTTCAGCTGGATGGCAAGGCCAGCAAATTCAATTGTTATATTGGCGTTAATGATACTGGCGGTAATGAAGAAGGAACCGTTGCTTTTGTGATTCGTACCACCGACAAGGAATTATTCCGCAGTAAAGTTTTGACCAAAGGCAGTAAAGCCTTGCAGGTTGGCCTGGACATAACCGGTTTAACCACGCTTATACTGGAAGCCAATGATGGCGGCGATGATATTAACAGCGATCATGGTATATGGGCTGATGCGACTATTGAATATACCGGTAAAAAACCCGCAATTATCCAACCGGGAAGTTATACATTTGAAATGCCAACCGATGCTCATACTGTCAGTGTCACGAATTTCGGTATTCGGCCCAATAGTCGCACAAACGCGGTTCAGGCGGTCAAAGCCGCTATTGAAGCTTGTCGCGGCAAAGATGATATGACAATTATTTTCCCGAAAGGTCGTTATGATTTCTGGGCTCAGCATAGCGATGAGATTGAATATTATGAATCCAATACCAGCGACATCAATCCGAGGATTTGTCCTATTGTATTAAAAGGCTTGAAGAATCTTACTATTGATGGCAATGGCAGTGAGTTTGTTTATCATGGTCGGATGCAGCCATTCACGCTGGAAGACTGCCAGAATGTGACGGTTAAAAATGTCGATATTGACTGGGATATCCCATTTGTAGCACAATCTAAGATTATTGATGTCAAAGATGATTATATTGATATAAAAATAAATAAATATGAATCTCCTTTTGAAATTGTCGGCGGGAAGATATATTTTTATGGTGAAGGTTGGAAAAGCTCCTGGTGGGGTTGCATGGAGTTTGAAAATGAAACCCGCATTATCCCCCAGCAAAGTGGCGATAATCCCTTAGGCGGTGGCTGGAATAGATATAATGCCGAGGAACTGGCTGATGGACTGGTAAGACTGAATTATGCATTTAAGCGTAAGCCTGAAGTTGGCAACTATTTGATTATGCGGCACAGTGCCCGTGACCATTCCGGAGTGTTCATTTATCATTGTAAAGATACGGTATTTGAAAATGTGAATCTATACACCGCAGCGGGTCTGGGTTTTCTGGGCCAGTTCAGTGAAAATATCACATTGAAAAATACTAATGTAATGCCGAATTATGCCAAGGGTCGTTACCAGTGTGGTCATGCTGATGGCTTTCAGGTTTCTAATTGCCGCGGGCAGGTTATTGTCGATGGCTGCAAGTTCGAAGGCCTGATGGATGACCCGATCAATGTTCATGGTACCAGTGTTCGCATTATTGAAATAAAAAATAATAAGAAACTATTATGTAAATTCATGCATGGCCAAAGCACCGGCATGACCTGGGGCGGTATTGGTAATAAGGTAGGTTTTATTGAAAATAAGTCAATGGTTACTGTTGGAAACGGAATTGTCAAAGCTTTAACTAAAATTGATCGGGATCATTTTGAGATTGAATTCAAAGATAATATCCCCGATGGCATTGATACTGGTGATGCTCTGGAAAATCTGACCTGGGCGCCCGATTTTACCGTTCGTAATTCGGTCTTTGGCAGCTGCCGGGCCAGGGGTTTGCTGGTTTCTACACCCGGTAAGGTTATCATTGAAAACAATGATTTTATTTCCAGTGGCGCAGCGGTCCTGATCGCCGGAGATGCTAATGGCTGGTATGAATCTGGTGCGGTTCGCGATGTCTTAATTAAGAATAATCGTTTCCACCGGAGCTGTCTGACCAGTTGGTATCAGTTTGGCGAAGGTGTGATTAGTATTTTCCCGATTATTCCGGATTTTAACTCTGATACTCCTTTTCATAGAAATATTCGCATAGAAAACAACACTTTCGATGTATTTGATTATTCGGTTTTGTATGCCTTAAGTGTCGATGGTTTGACCTTCAATAATAATATCATCAAGCATAATAATGAATATAAACCCTGGCAGCAGCGCAAGGCGATGTTGACATTTGAGGGTTGTAAAGATGTTCAGGTCAAAGGCAATAAGATAGCCGATGATGTGCTGGGTAAAAACATTGCTATTGTCAAGATGGATGCCAAAGAAGTCACTATCGGCAGCGGCCAGGGTATTATTGCTCCATAAGTTTTAGCTGTAGTTTGATGTCCCCATTGTATTTAATTATATCTATAGAAAAGGGAAAATGATTTTGAAACTAAATCAAACAATAAAGCACTCAGTGCTTCTGATTTTAATATTGTCAATAGCTGGTTGTACAAATACCTATAAAAATAATGCTAAACTCTATCAAACTGTCCGGCAGGGCAGTGTGGAAGTTTTAATCAATGGCACCTTACAAGGCACCGGTGTTTTTGTGGACCCATCTGGGCTGATCCTTACCGCAGAACATGCAGTGCATGACCCGGCCTGTAAAGTTGAAATCCTTACCAAAGACAAACGGCGTTTCAAAGCTGAGGTTATCGCCATTGACCGCAATTGTGACCTGGCACTTCTGCAGGTTCCCAAGGCAGATAATCCTTATTTTACCTTGCCGCTGGCTGATAAGCTGCCAACTGTAGACAAAGCCGTCTATGTCTATGGCACCCCCATCTTTCGCCATGACATAATGCTCAAAGGTTCCATCGCTTCTGATACCACTGCCTTTGAATGGCTCGCCGGCGTTGACCGATATCAGCAGATTGTCTATTATTCCGGCATGGCCCCCGGTGGTGTCTCAGGTGGCCCCTGGGTTAATGACAAAGGTCAGCTCATCGGCCTGCAATCTGGCGGGATGACTTCAAATAATGCCTTAGTTGGCATCGCTTTTGTCGCTCCCTTAGAAGCCATCAAAAAGATTATCCAAACCAGAAAGTCCGCATCGACGCCCAGTCTGCGGATTGCGGTTAATGAATTATGGGAGCGCGGCCCTGACTATTTCGCTAAATTCCCCACCGGCACCACCGGCCTTGCTATCGCTATCATCAAGCCCGACAGCCCCTTAGCTGATACCGAATGTAAACAAGAAGATGTAATCATCGCTGTCGATGGCCAGCACCTCCAATATCGTGACCAGCTGCTAAAGGCGATTCAGGCCAAAAATGTTGATGATAATGTTGAGCTGACCCTGCTGCATCCGGATAATCAACAGTCATATAAAGTATCGGTTAAGCTCAAACGCTTAGAAGACAATGCCAGTCAGAAAAAATAAGGTCATAATATGCGTAAAGAAAAAGATGCACTCGGTTTTGTCGATGTTCCGGCAGATAAATATTACGGCGCCCAGACTCAGCGGGCCATTGGCAACTTCAAAATCGGCAGTGAACTATTTCCCCAACAGTTTATCTGTGCCCACGCACTGGTTAAAAAGGCCGCCGCCATCGTTAACTGCCAGCAGGGCAATCTGTCTGCCGCTATCTCAGAGCTTATTATCCAGGCCGCCGAGGAAGTTATCGCCGGTAAATTCGATGATCAGTTCCCGCTGGTCATCTGGCAATCCGGCTCGGGCACTCAGTTCAATATGAATGTCAATGAGGTCATCGCCAATCGCGCTATCGAGCTGGCCGGGGGCACCATGGGCACCAAAACCCCGGTTCATCCCAATGACCATGTCAATATGAGCCAATCCACCAATGATACCATCCCCACTTCGATGCATATCGCCGCGGTTACCCAGATCAATCACCGACTGATCCCGGCTTTGCAGCTATTGCAGGATGCTCTGGATAAAAAAGCCGCCGAATTTAATCATATTGTCAAGATTGGCCGCACCCACCTCCAGGATGCAACCCCGCTGACCTTAGGTCAGGAGTTTTCCGGCTATGCCGCCCAGATAACTTCTGCCATCGAAACTGTCAGTAACTGCCGCGAACATCTCTATGAATTGCCCATCGGCGGTACCGCAGTGGGCACCGGCCTCAATGCCGCTATCGATTATGATCATATGATGGTTTCTGAAATCGCGGCCCAGAGCGGTTTACCTTTTAAGGTGGCCCGCAATAAATTCGCCGGCCTTGCCGCCCACGATGCGATTGTCGAAGCTTCCGGGGCATTAAAAACCACCGCCGCGGCCTTGCTGAAAATCGTCAATGATATTCGTTATCTCGGTAGCGGCCCGCGCAGCGGCTTAGGTGAAATAACTCTGCCGGCCAATGAACCGGGCAGCTCGATTATGCCCGGCAAGGTCAATCCCACCCAGTGCGAAATGGTTTCGATGGTGGTTTGTCAGGTCTTCGGCAATGACACCGCTATCAGTTTTGCCGGCAGTCAGGGCAGTTTTGAACTGAATGTCTACAAACCGCTGCTGGCCAATGCGATTTTGCAGTCTATTACTTTGCTGGCCGATAGCATCGAAAGCTTAACGAAAAACTGTATCATCGGTATCGAAGCCAATTGCGACCGTATCAATGAACATCTCAATAATTCGCTGATGCTGGCAACGGCATTAAATAAGCATATCGGCTATGACAAGGCCGCCGAAATCGCCCTGCAAGCCTGGCGCGAAAATAAAACCCTCAAACAAACCGGAATCGAATTGAATTATCTCACCGCCGAACAGTTTGATAAATGGGTCTTGCCGGCGACAATGATTAAACCGGATAAATAGGGTAGAAGGCATAAGGCATAAGGCAATGAACTAATTAAGGTTTGCAGGGGCTGGCCATCAATCACTGTGCATTATGGGTGAAACGTGATTTGACCATTCTGATTTTTATTCCGACTTACTCAGCCTCTTTTGTTTACGGCACCCATAACTTTTGTAAAGAATTGTACCCAAAACAATCAAGCCTGCGGGAATTATTGAATAAATAATGATAGTTGACAACCATATAAAAGCTTTAACATGGGAAGTACCATTATAGCGGGTGGCGGGTGGCAGCGGTTAACTTGTTAACCGATGGTGATATAGCCTCAAACTTCAAATTCCATTTGATGCCACAATTAATGTTGACGGCTATACAGAAACTTGGTATTACTATTTACAAGACAGTTTAGGAAACGTAATCGCTCTTATAGATGATAGCGGTGCTGTTGTCGAGACATACAAATATTCGCCATTTGGCTCGCCTACGATTTTGAATGCTTCCGGTGTTGGCTTAACTGAAAGTGCTGTTGGCAATCCATATATGTTCACCGGCCGCCGCTGGGATACTGAAACCGATACCTATTACTACCGCTTCAGAAACTATTGTCCTATGCTGGGCCGCTTCATGCAAAATGACCCGCTGGGTTATGTTGATGGCATGAACCAATATGCTTATTGTGGGAATAATCCGGGGAACTATATTGATCCAATGGGGCTGTTTTGGGCTAATGGTGGCGGTTTTGGTGATTCGCGTGATTATGTAGCATTTGGGGTTAGTTTTGGTGATGTTGCTGATTTTTGGGGTGATGTATTTAATAGTATAGGTCAATCTGCTTCAAATTATTCAGATAAACTTGTTAAGGAAGCTCAACAGCTATATGATGAGGCAGAACTTGCTGTTGCTAATGGCTATATTGCGGCTACAGATTATGCATTAGAAAAAATAGAACCCTTATTACCACCAGAAGGTGGATCATATGCCTTTGGCCCGGGTATCACTGCTCAATGTGGACCATTTGCTATAATGGGTGGATTTCAGGTTGTATGGGATAGGCACAATATTGGATTGTTCTTTCATGGCGGAGGCGGTGGCGGATGTTCGGGATATTATATAGCGGGAGGGGCGGATGTGAGTTACTATGGAAATTCTGTACAAGAACTCTCGGCAGCTAGTGGGGATGACTATCTCACTACAGGTGGGACTTTTGGGCCTATTGGTGCTGAAGTTTATATCGATGGTTCTGGGGATGTTTCAGGGGCGACGATTTCAGGTGGGATTACCAGTGGTATTCCATTTGGGGTTTACGGTGTTACTGAAACATCGGGGACAGTGATTACTGGAGGGTGGTAGATGTTTGCGATTGTGTATTTAATATTAGTTGCTCTATGTTTTTTATCTATCGTATATCATTGGTATAGAATAAGGTTTTATATTCATAAATATCATTGCCAGTATTGGGAAAGTCTGGCAGGTAGTGGTGAATACACTAAATACTGGATTAATGATAATGAATATTGGAAGTTTATATTTAATGATATTAATCTTGATGATAAAAGAATTATTCGTATGAAATATTTTGTTAAACTATCTGTAAAATTATTATTTGTATTAGCTGTTTTGCCAATATTTATAATTATTGTAATGTTTGTGTGGTCTTTAATGTTATAATTGGATTAGGGTTGCCTTGTCCTGATTGGCCAGTAGGTGTGTATGGCGTTCAAGAACATGGCATTGTTGTATTTGATAATTATTAAGGACGCATAATGATTATAAGTATATTATTCGTGTTGTTATTTTTGTATATATTAGTGATGGAGGTTTTGTATACGCACAAAATACGTAAATATCTACGTATTCATTATTATGATTGCTGGGTTTATGTTACCAGTGGTCTGTGATACGCAAAAAAGAATATAAGCATAAAAATGACCAAAAAATGATATTAAATTTGTGAAATTTGATCTTAAAAAACATAATATGAGTAGGTTTGGCATGGCTGGTAAGCCAGGTAGCCAGGTAGGATGGGTAAAACTTGTTTTGCCCATGCTGTTTAAAATTCTCATGAGCGCAGCGAATACTTTGCCAATTTGAAATCTGCAAAATAAATTCAATTTTTGCCGGGTGCCCGCAACCTGAAAATGATAGTAAATAAACGGGGTGGCAGCGCCCTGCGGCGGGTGGCAGCGGTTAACTTGTTAACCGATGGCGACGTAGCCACAAACTTCAAATTGCATTTGATGCCACAATTAATATTGACGGCTATACAGAAACTTGGTATTACTATTTACAACACAGTTTAGGTAATGTAATCGCTCTTATAGATGATAGCGGTGCTATCGTCGAGACATATGAATATACGCTGTTTGGCACGCCAGCGATCAAGAATGCCAGCGGAACCGAGATAGCCACCAGCTCTGTCAATAACCCCTATATGTTCACCGGCAGAAGATACGACGCCGAAACTTCAACCTATTATTATCGCTTCCGCAACTATTGTCCTATGCTGGGTAGATTCATGCAAAACGATCCACTCGGCTATGTCGATGGCATGAATCAATATGCTTATTGTGGAAATAATCCCGGTAATTGGATTGATCCGATGGGGTTGTGGAAGTGGCCTTGGAAAAAAGGTGGGGGAGGGACTCCGCTATCGCCAACTCGGTTGCCTGCTATTCCAGCCGCATCTCCTGGGATGGTTTATTTATTAACTGTTAATCCCAATTTGACAAGAGGGGGGAATAAGGCAGGGCAACATTCTGCTGTAGTTGTGCCTACGACTGATCCGAGTTGTCCAAGTGGATATGTAGTATATAGCTCTGAACCTGGAGGTAGTTGGTATGCTTATGACTGGGCCGATTATAAGCATAATCGAGATCCTGACCGAATAGTTCTTCAGGAAATAATTAAAGCTACTAATACAACAGCTATCTATGACTATGTGAGAAAGGATAAGACAAAATGGGGGAAAGGTGCGAAAGTTTGTGATGATAAATCCTATGCAGCACTTATAGCCGGGGGGATGCCTAAATTGGACGGGTATGGTACTAGTGGAGATGGGATTTGGGCAAATACGCCTCATGACTTATTTGATGCCGCAGGTGGAGAAGCGGAAGTGGATTATGATACTGACGATGACCCTTGCCGTTAATAGTATTTGGGTGTGGTAAATATGGGCTTGTATATGATTTTAAGGAATAAATTATTAAAAAAATATTATTTTGTTTGGGAATATCATTATTGATTATTGTGGCTAACAGTTTGGCAGAAAATGCTATTCTTAGAATTCATAAATTGCCAAAATATGAGAAATTGACAGTTTTGCACGCTGAGCAAATAAGCCAGATTGATAAAAATGTATCACAACCATCCCATAGTCTAGGGAATAGGTGTGTTAAGCTGATTTGCGGTAGCAAAAATAGCTTTTTTTTGGG
>JAEIOG010000134.1 GCA_016342495.1 Phycisphaerae bacterium | reverse complement strand
TGAGCCGTCTCACTCAAACAGCCATCGGACCCAAAACGGTTGGGTTTGAAAACATTGTGCAACAGGCTCTATTTTTACCTAAAATTCCAGTTCCAAATTGCTACTGAAACCCACCAGCCCACACACACGTCCAAATAAATCAACAATTCTCAATTGACTCGTACCTTAAATTTAAGTATAATATAAATTAAATGGTTGTTATTTTTTCTAAACCTTTATGGAGACTTGTATTATGAAAACGATTGGGAAAATGTGCCTCGCTATTGGTATTACCACTTTATTGTCTACTTACGCCAACGCCGGGAACAAAATCGATGCATGGGTCATAGAAGATTTCGAAAGTTATGAAACTTCATCCGATATGATTGGCTCGCCTATGGAACTGTTTACCGGTGCTTGCCCCTGGGCAAAAATGCAGGATGTCGCCGGCTGGGAACCTGGCCTGAAGGAATTTGATGTTTCTCTAGCTATCCACCAGGATGATAGTGACCCCAATGGTTTCTTACCAGTAGGTGGCACCGATGACGATGGCCCGCAAGGCATGGCTATCCATACCAAAGTTGATGGCTATGCCTCAGGCGATATGGTTACGCTTTGCGCTACGACAGGATTGCCCATCACCAGCATTGTAGATGCTTATATTCCTAATGGCCAGGGAGGTTATGCGCCTTATCAGTTTGGCTGTATAGATTTCACCGAATTTGACACAATTTCCTTGAAGGTTAAACGAAGAGCAGGTGTGCTTGCTTCTGAAATTAATTTTGCAATCACATTCATTGGCCCTGACTTAAAAGCTATTGGCTATCTCAACAAAGACCAGGCATTCCCCATCACCGAAGGCAACTGGGAAATCTTAGAATTTGATTTAACTGCCGAACCAATTAAGACTGATGACCCTTCAGCGGTAGACATGACTGCTGTTGCTATCCTGGCTTTTGGCAGCTTTGAAGTTGGCACAGATACTGACTTGAATTATATTATCGACGACATAACTATTTCCAAAAAATCTGCCACCTGTCCCGAATATATCCAGGCTGATATAAACCTCGATTGCGTTGTCAACCTGCAAGATATCGCCATGCTGGCTTCCGATTGGCTCGCCGGCAATTAATCCCAAAACCCCAACCCCCAACCAACCATTGTTGGGGATTTTTCATTCTCACCATAATGTATGCGAAAACATATTCTGGGAATCATGACTTCTACCCGAAAAACAAAGACGCCCCCTGTAGAGACAAGGCATGCCTTGTCTCAGCACATATCCCAACTGTAGAACTTTTTTTCATCATACCCCACAGGGCTTTGTTGACTTAGCACTTCCAAATAATGCCAGAAAAATTATCACACACTACCCCAATCTCTGACACGGCCCCAGCCCCTGTACAGTCAGATTACTAAAATCATACTGCTCAAGCATAGCATTAATATCTTTTACCGTTACCCCTTGCAGTTCTTTGAGCGAATCTGCCAGTGAACGATATTTCTTGCGATATATCCAGTCATAACCCAATGGCACAAATCTTCCCATAGGCAGCTCACCCGATAGCGTCATCGCCGATGCCAGTTTGTTCTTCGACCCTTCTAATTCTTCTTCGCTAACTCCATTGGTTCTAATATTAGCAAAAACTTTTTTGGCAATATCCAAAACCCTATCCGCTTTCTCAGGTTCACAGGAAAGATAACAATAAAATGCTCCTGTGCCATCCATCGAATCATATTCCAGGTCGGCACTATCGGCCAATGCGGTATCGACCAGCTGCCAGTAAAGTCGGCTATTACCGTCATCTCCAATAATATTCGATAACAAACTGGCGGCATAACGCTTATCAGACTGTGCCGAAGGCGCACTGGCCATCAAACAAATATGTTCTCGCTGAATTTTTTCATCCGAAAGAACATTCAGCATTCCCGTCCCGGCAAAATCGCTAAGTATTCGCTTAGGCTTATATGCCTGCCACGAACTACAATGCTGACGCACCTGCCCAACAAAATCATCCCAGTCAATGTTTCCAACGCAAACCAACACCATATTGTCCGGGCTATAGCGAGCATTAAAGTAATCCACCATTTGCTCACATTTCAAATCTGTGATTGTCTGAACTGTGCCCAAAACGCTATTGCCACACTGATGATCGCCAAAGTGCAGCTTACGGCAACGGTCCAGCACATCAAACTGGGGCAAATCCTTATACATTGCGATTTCTTCGAGAATAACATTTTTCTCGATAGTAAAATCTTCGACGCGCAAAGATGGCCGTAGCAAATCACACCATAACTCCAGTGCATTGTCCACATATTCCGGTAGCACCGCAGCATAATAAGCTGTGTTCTCTTCGGAAGTAAAAGCATTATAATTTGCCCCCATCCGGTCAAATTCCAGATTCACTTCCAGAGCGGTTCTTTTTTTTGTACCTTTAAACATCATATGTTCAAGAAAGTGGCTAACCCCTGATATTTCAGCGGTTTCATCACGCCCGCCGGTCCTGGTAAAAAACCCCAATGCCGCCGACCGCGATAAAGGCATTATCTCGCCAACAATTGTCAAACCATTTTCTAATGTCTCTGTCTTAAATTCCAATTTATATACCTCTAATTATTAGTCGCGGATTTGCGCTGATAAAGTTGATTTTCACAGATTTTTTTTATTGTTACTAAATATTGTCCTTGAGAATTCGGGCTTAGGGCCAAAATTCAATAATAGGCCAACTTCCATCTTAGTTGCCTGTAAATAATTTTTCAATTGAGCCTTATGGCTATCGCAAATATTTTCAGCAGTTTTAAGTTCAATTATAATTGAATCATCTACAACTATGTCCGCAAAATATGTTCCCACATCAATTCCTCGGTAGTAAACTTTAATATTTTGTTGTTGCTGGACATTGAAACCCATATCTTCAAGCTCAAATGCCAATGCGTTTTCATACACTTTTTCCAGAAAACCAAAACCGAGACTATTATAAACATCATAAAATGCTCCAATAATCATCTTTGTTTTATCTTCATAAAGCATTGCCTTTTCCCAATCTTTTTTTTAGCAAAGGGTTTTCCAAAAAAATAAAGTTTCAAGTTGCTGTGCCAAATAAATTTAAATATTTTTTAAATCCGCGCAAATTTAAAACAATCTGCGTAAATCCGCGACTAATTGTATTGTATTTTATTTTATATTAATTCCTTCGCCCCAATTGTCGTAATCGTAAATTCCTCCGGCTGATTAGCTTTGGCGAACCCTACCACATCATCAACCGACAAATCCAGTATCGCTTTTTCAATTTCTTCTAAGCTGCGAACCCGACCCAGCAGAGCATAATCACCGGCACAACCACCGGCCCGCGCTCCAGATGATTCACCTTGCATTATCAATGATGCACGCAAACCAATCTTGGCCCGGTCCAGTTCATCTTCGCTAATACCGTTGGCTAAATTCACAAACTCATTTTTCATTACATCCAGTGCTTCCTGAGCCTTATCCGGCGAACTGCCAACATACCCCATAATCAATCCCTGGTCGGCTATCATCGTATGGCTGGCGCCAACCGAATAACACAGTCCGCGTTTTTCCCGAACTTCGGTAAATAATCGCGACCCCATCCCCCCTGAAAGAATCGCTACCGCCGCTTTAGCTTTATAATAATCTTCATGATGAATATTAACCGAAGGGTAAATCATAGCTATGTGAATCTGAGCCCCATCTTTGTGCTGATGAGAG
The DNA here is from genome assembly GCA_016342495.1 of Phycisphaerae bacterium. Classification (GTDB taxonomy): domain Bacteria; phylum Planctomycetota; class Phycisphaerae; order Sedimentisphaerales; family SM23-30; genus JAEIOG01. The sequence continues at coordinate 9,177 of JAEIOG010000134.1, read as the reverse complement.
TTTAGACATTGATATTTAGCTTTAGGCAAAACATCCAGCTTTTCACCTTGCCAACTGCCAAAATTTTCTTCGATCATAGCAAAAGTCGCTTCTGCTTCAATAGCACCGGCGACAGCGATTATCGCTCCGTTCGGATTATAAAATCGTTTATAAAAATTCAATGCATCTTCATGGCTAATCGCCTGAATTTCTTTTTCCTTGCCAACCGATGGCTTGCCATAAGGCACCATCATAAAATTTTCAAATGCCAACATGGAAATCTTCTGACGCGGGTCATCTTCCAGCGAATCAAGATGCTGCAAAGCCGACTCCCGGCAAAGCTCAAACTGCTCTTCCTCCAGCCGGGCTCTCATGAAAACATCAGCATGAAGTTTCAATGCCTCTCCCAGCTTGTCAGCTACCAAAGCCCCGCTAAAAGAGCTATAAAGATTCGATGAACCCGAATTATAATGCAGTCCTAAAGAGTCAAGTTTGGCACTTAAGGTTCGCGAATCCATCTCCTCGGTCCCACGAAATACCAAATCAGTCATTATGCTACTCAAACCATTAAGCCCAATATTTTCTCTGGCCGTCCCGGCAGGCAACCGAATACTAAAAGACCCCGACGACACATCAGCCATCGGCTCTGCTATCATAGTCAAACCATTCGCTAACTTTTTTATCTGTACTTCACTCATTATATTCCTTTATATTCCAACACTAATTGTCTCTGAATTTAATATTTTGTCAGCATTCTAACCGCTTACCCACCCACAATCAACATTATATTAGCTAGAAACTACCTGTAGAGACAAGGCATGCCTTGTCTCTGATACACATTACAACTTTAGCCATACTCTTTTTGACCACTTGACCAACAGCCCATTTTAATATAATATAATCATACATTCTCCGTTATTCTTGATAATACCAAAGTCAAATTAAGGAATTCAACTAATGCGACAGCGACCGATAAACGATTCATTATGCGACAAAAGTATCTTAAATACCAAAATGGTTATCTTAAATAGCGGCGAACCCCAGCTCAAACGACAGGAAATCCTCGATTATTTCCATAAATCATTCGACCTCGATGAAGCCATTTATCAAGTGCTCAAATACGATGAAACTTTTTTTCTACGGGCCGACCCTCTACGTCACCCACTGATTTTTTATTATGGCCATACATCTGTTTTCTATATAAATAAACTCATAATAGCAAAAATCATCGATAAGCGTATTAATCCCAGATTTGAATCCATCTTCGCTGTTGGCGTCGATGAAATGAGCTGGGACGACCTCAATGAACAAAACTACGACTGGCCCACCGTCGATGAAGTCCAGCAATACCGCAATCAGGTCCGAAACCTTGTCGATGAACTGATAAAGACCATGCCCCTGGATATGCCCATTAACTGGGACAGCCCCTGGTGGGCAATAATGATGGGTATCGAACATTCACGCATCCATATCGAAACCTCATCGGTACTCATTCGCCAACTGCCTCTGGACCAGCTTAGACAATATCCACTGTGGCAAAAGTGTCAGGATTCCGGCCAGGCTCCTCAAAATGAACTGATCGATGTCGAAGCTGACCAGATCAGTCTCGGCAAAGATTTCGATGCCCCGCTATATGGCTGGGATAATGAATATGGCCAGGAAAACCTTTCCGTCGATGCCTTCAAAGCCTCTAAATATCTCGTCAGCAATCAGGAATTTCTGGAATTCATCGAAGATGGTGGCTATGATAATCAAAAGCTATGGACCGAAGAAGGCTGGCAATGGCGGCAATATGCCCAGGTGCAATATCCCCGCTTCTGGCGCAAAAACAACGATAACTCATGGCTTCTACGCACTTTCATCAATGAAATCCCGATGGCCTGGAACTGGCCTGTCGATGTCAATTATCTCGAAGCCAAGGCCTTCTGCAACTGGAAAACCCTCAAGACCGGCAAACCAATTCGCCTGCCCGCTGAAGAAGAACATCAGCTGCTCCGCCAGAAATATGTCCAAAAAGACCAGCCCTACTGGAAAAAAGCCCCCGGCAATATAAATCTGGAACATTATGCTTCTTCCTGCCCGGTCGACAAATTTGCCTTTGGCGATTTTTATGATATTATCGGCAATGTATGGCAATGGACAGAAACGCCGATTAATGGCCTGCATGGTTTTAAAATCCATCCTATTTATGATGATTTTTCTACCCCAACCTTTGACTCCCGCCATAATATAATCAAAGGTGGCTCATGGATTTCTACCGGTAATGAATCCATCAGTGACTCACGCTATGCCTTCCGTCGCCATTTCTACCAGCATGCCGGCCTGAGATATGTCCAGTCCGACAAAAATATTGAAATCAGGACCGACCACTATGAAAGCAACCCGATTATTGCCCAAAATTGTGAATTCCATTATGGCCCCCAATATTTCAATGTAGATAATTACCCCAAAACCATCGCCAATATCGCCATTGAAGCCATGGGAAACACTCCTAAGCATAAAGCTCTGGATATAGGCTGTTCCGCTGGCCGCTGCAGCTTTGAACTAGCCAACGCCTTCGACCATGTTACCGGCCTGGATTTCTCCGCTCGAAGTATTAAACCTGCTGTTGATTTCCAAAAAAATGGATATCTGCAATATATCCTTACCGATGAAGGCCAACTGATTAGCTATCATCAAAAACAACTTGAAGATTTTGACTTTGATAATCTTGTCGATAAGGTCGAATTCTTCCAGGCTGACCCATCTAATCTCAAATCACTTTATACCGGTTATGACCTGATTCTCACCAGCAATTTAACCGAGATGTACGATCCTCAAAAATTCCTGGAAACTATCCATACCCGTATCAAACCTGGTGGCCTCTTTGTCCTGGCCTCCTCTTATTCCTGGAATGAAGATTTTACTGAAAAAACAAAATTTCTGGGTGGCTTCCGCAAAGACGGCGAACCTTACACCGCCTGGCAAGCAATCACCGACATCTTAAAACCATATTTCGGCCTCATTGGCGAACCTCAGGATATTCAATTGGTAAAAAGAGATACTAGCCGAAAATTCCAACACGAAATCGCCCAGGTTGCCATCTTTAAACTTAAATAATAAAACTTACTACAAACTCAATACAACATACAAGCCAACCTGGAGCTCAGGAATTATCCAATAAATATCAACCCCCTACGCTCAACAGCCGATAATTGAAATGTATATATGAAAATTCATGTTTCAACAAGAGGCGATTTTGCGTAAAAAAGTGTTAAAAAGTGTAATATTTAGTCTTATTTTGTCGATTTGGTGCCCTTTGGGTACCGCGCAAAATGAAGAAAAGGATACAAACCCTGGCATAAGGGCAGACCAGACCACCACCCCAAACATCTTTCAACACAATCTCAAAGCTCAAAAAAGCACGGGACCGGTTAAATTCCGCCATGCTATCGATGATCCGCTGAGCAACCAGCAATCCGAAGTTTACGACATATACAGCAACTATGCTATCACTGGCAACAATCTACATCCAGTGAGCGTTAAACAGATGATTGACAAAGGTTTATATCAATTAACCGGTATCACCGACCCTAACGAAGCCTGGCATGAATTCGTCCATGATCAGGATATTATAGCGATCAAATTCACCGATAATGGCTCTAGGGAACTGGGGGTAAATACCCAATTTGCCGAAATTCTACTGGAATCATTATACACCGCAGGCTATAAACCCGAAAATATCATGCTAATCGGCCTCGAAAACCTGCCAAAAAATGCTAAAAACACCAGAAAAGTCACATACGGGTGGCAAAAAACCAAAGTTGACTTTGGCAGCGACAGCGATTATCTAGCTCTTTGGCTCAAAGACGCAACCGCGATCATAAATGTACCTACCATTATGGATGATAACGTGATAGGTCTGCGTGGGGCGATGGCAAATCTGGCATGGCCAGTAATAAAAAGCCCGGCTAAATATTATAAATATATGCGAACTGAGCTTAATAATCAGGGCGACCCATTTATCCCAGATATTTATGCTCTGCCCCAGATTCGGGGCAAGGTTCGCCTGCACATAGCCAATGCCCTACGGGTACTATATAATGGCGGGCCACTGGTCAAAAACCAGACTTATGTTCATAATGAAGAAGTATTAATATTCAGCACCGACCCGGTCGCTCTGGACCGCAGGGCTTTGGAACTTATCAATCAGCTGCGAAAAGAACAGGATATTATGCCCAAAGGTGAAAACCCTGACATCAAAGCCCCATATTTAGATACTGCCGAAGCAATGGGGCTGGGCTATGCCGACCAGAACTATATCTTCTACCGCAAAATCAACGCCGCCAAATGAAGCAATATACAATAATGGGTATCGCTATCGTGATGTTTTTTTATCAGCATGGGCAGAGCCCATCCTACCGCAAAATCAATGCCGCCAAATAATAGACATTCAGCTATAGTTGTTAACAAAGCGATTTATGCCATAGATTCATTGATTCAAGTTTTCCGGATATTTGCGTATTGTTGATGAGCCGGCCACTATACTGGTAACCCATTTTGGCAAAGGTTATATTCATCCCCGGCGAAACAGCTCTGGCAATCGTATAAGCAGTTGGAATTTTCATTTTTCGCATTTCCATCTCCATCTGCTGCAGCAAAAAAACGGCAAAGCTATAGCCACGCCATTGGGGAAGAGTCGCAAAATCAGTCATTTCTACATTGCCGCCATCGCGGTCCAATTCAGCCGAAGACATCGCAATAATTTCACCCTGATGCCAAATAGAAAAGTAAAAGACATCATCAGCCATAGTCTGGCGTATATAATCAGGATCATGTATAGGAAATGGATAGCTGGCAAAAACCTCCCGGTATACCTCGCAAATCATTTCAGCATGTTCAGGATAGACTCTTTGAAACTGAAATTTCTCATCCAAACCAACCGATTTGGCGGTTTGTTGTCGATCTTTAGCCAATTGCAATACGGCATCAAGCTGATCAATATTTTCCGCTAGTGCTCGCTGGGCATTAAAATATTTACTGAGGAACCAGCCATCTTCTGTGCCATTATAAAAACCCGGCACAGAGGCTTCCAGTTGATAATCAGCATCAATAAAGCATTGGCCATTAGCAGCGGGGCCCTTGGCAAATATTTTACCAAATTGTTTTTCCAGGGCCAGTTGTTCCAAAGCTGACAAAAGCACCTTCGGATCAGCTGAACCAAGTTTCATCAGATAAATTCTATCATTCATAGGCCCAGATTGAATTTTCGCACCATGAAAATATTCTATGGCATCATATTGTTTATCTTGCGACATTATTATTTATCCTTATTTTATCAGGTACAGCCAGCGAAACAATAATAAAGGTAAGAGCTGAAGCAGTGATAGCATAAAGACTGCTATGCAATCCAATCTCAATCAGTTTATCCGGCAAAATAACCACTTTGGCTAAAAGCAGAGCCGCGATTAAACCACCAGAGATCATACCTGCCATCGCACCGACCGAGCTGGCCTTCTTCCAAAAGAAAGCTCCGATGGTAGGAGACAACAAGCCAGCAACCATAAAACCATAGACTGCTTCAATCATATCTAAAACCCCGGTAAATTGAGCTGCCAGAATCACAGCCAGGGAACCAATGATCAAAGTGGCAAGCATCGACAACCGAATCGAGCTCTTATCCGATATGTTTTTGACAAAATATCTTTCGATAATATCATTAACAAAATTTCCCGATGAAGCCATCAGACAACTGTCGGCGGTAGACATAATCGCCGAAAAATATGAGGCAATAACTATCCCCGTTACCCCAATAGGCAAAACATCACGAATAAGCATCGGCAAAGCCATCTCTTTTTCAGCTTCCGGGAAGACCACCCTTGCGCACATCCCCAGGAAAACTCCAGTAAAAGCCATTATGGGATACTCAAAGATACCGGCAATGAACCATGCTTTTTTCGCTTCTTTTTCATTTTTACAGGCATACATCCTTTGATAAAGAGTCATCGCGACAAACCAGATAGGAATAATTATTACCATCCAGTTAATAAACTGGACAGGAGCGATATTGCCTAAAGAAAAATATTCCGGTGGAAGTTTTTCCTTCAGGGCGGCAAAACCTCCGATTTCATATAAGGCAACCGGAATCGTGACAAGAATCAAGCCACCCAACAATAGAATCCATTGAATGGTATCAGTATATATAACGGCTTTCAGGCCACCAAATACAGTATAAATAATAGTGATCACCCCAATAGCCAGCAAGGCAAAAACTATCGGATCCATACCAAACGGATTGGTTTGCAAAATAGTCGCCGAGGCCAGTTTCGCACCAGCAAGCATCTGGGCTCCGGTAAAGCCAAGATAGCCAACACCAGAGATTACAGCTGCCGACAAAGCTACTTTGCTATTATAGCGATAACGAAGAAAATCTGGATAGGTCATGAATTTATTGACTGCATCAATAGACTTGATTCTGGGGATAATAAATACCGCAGATAACCAGGCGCCAACCAATCCGGTAAACAGTAGCCATGTGCCAGCTAAGCCCATAGCAAAGCCAACGCCACCTAAACCAATCGAAAAGCCACCGCCAACATCAGTTGCGACAATCGACAATCCGACATGTGACGCTTTAATAGAGCGGCTGCCAACATAATAATCTTCAGAACTTTTATTCTTGAAAAAAAAGTAAAAACCAACGGCTAAGACACCGCATAAGTACAAAGCAAAAATCAAATAATCAATAAAAGCCAAATCATTCTCCTGATTTCTCAGTTTTATAGAAAAAAATTATTGTTATATTTTAGTTAATAAGTTCCATAAGCTTCCTGGCGATTTATCATACTAAAGGGCAACCTCGCGCTGGCGACAGATCTATAAACCGCGGAAGGTGGATTCTCGCCTGCGCGGGAATGACACAAGCCGAATACACACCTCAACATCATGTCATAAACTTTAGTCATGACAAAACACTGGTCACTAAAATGTCAAAAATTATTCATCTCTTCGTTCATGTCTTTCATTGTCCCTGGGAACCAATGCAATAGTGTCATTGGAATTGGACAAAAGTTTTTCTATTCCAATGCTGTTGCGTTCATCGCCATCAGCTAATGACAATTGCAAATCACACTTATCACAATTCCGGTCGCAAAAAGTAGGTTCATAGGAATCCGGTTCTTTATAAGTGGTTATGACACCTTCGTAATTGCGCAAAACAACTTTATTGGTAGACCACGAAATTAGATAATTAGGCATAACTGGAATTTTGCCACCACCACCTGGAGCATCAATTACATAAGTCGGAACGCAAAAACCACTGGTATGGCCTATGAGACTTTCCAGAATTTCTATGCCTTTGCCCACAGGAGTTCTAAAATGACTCAAACCCTTGGAAAGGTCGCACTGGTAAAGATAATATGGTCTGACCCGATTAGCCGCCAGTTTATGAACCAGTGCTCGCATTATCCTCGGACAGTCATTTACACCGGAAAGTAAAACCGATTGATTGCCTAAAGGGATCCCAACATCCGCTAAACGAGCCAAGGCCTGCTTTGCTGAAGTAGTAATTTCACGCGGATGATTAAAATGAGTATTAATCCAGACCGGATGATGTTTTTTCAGCATTTGCACTAATGCCGGTGTAATTCGCTGAGGCAACACAACAGGAGTGCGGGTTCCGATGCGAATAATTTCGACATGCTCAATAGAACGAAGCTCGCCAAGCAGCCAATCAAGTTTTTCATCGGAAAGCATGAAAGGATCTCCGCCACTGAGTAGCACATCACGAACGCCTTTATTATTGCGTATATATTCTATGCCGGCGAGCATATCATTTTCACAGGGGATGCTGTCACGGTCTCCTACGGTTCGCTTTCGAGTACAGTGGCGACAATACATCGCACAGGTATTACTAACCAGAAATAAAACTCTATCTGGATACCGGTGGGTAATGCATGGTGCCGGGCAATCCGCATCTTCATGCAAAGGGTCTTCCATATCGCAATCTTTCATGTCCAATTCTTGCACAGAAGGAAAACTCTGGCGGAAAATCGGATCGTTTTCCATATCATCGGTATTAATCAAAGAAAGATAATAAGGGGTAATTGACATGGGAAATTCAGCTACGGTATGGGAAAACTTCTGCCTCTGGTCGTCAGTTAACTCAATACCCAGCAAATTTTCAAAACTATTCAGGTCGCGAACACAATTTCGCATCTGCCAATGCCAATCATGCCAATGAGATACCTGCACAGTTTCATTAATATTATTAATAATTCGTTTCTGAGCTTTAGAAATACTCAATTTTTTTCTCCTATATTTATATTGTTCAAACTGACATTCGGTCAGTTTGAAAGTTAAAACTAATAGTTTACATCTGCGGTACTTACCTGTTCAACAATGCTGTCATTAAGCAGATTGGGCGAAGCATCGATATGTTCTGCTTCCATCAACTTCACTACCCTTTCCAAAGAAAGCGCAATAGTAGCCTGCTCCAGTTCAGGCAACTTATTCAATTCATCGGCCAAAGTTTCCTGTAGCATAGGCGGTGCAGCCAGCACTAAAGCCTTGCCTTTTTCAGTTAGATCAAGGAAAACCTTACGACGATCTTTTTGGCTTCGACGACGTTTAACCAGCCCCTTGACTTCAAGACGGTCGGCTATGCCATTGACGGTACTGGTACCTAAACTCACGTCTTTAGCTAATTGCGACATTGACTGTTCCGGGCAACGCTGCAGAGAATAAAGGCAAAGCAGTTGAGGTACTGTAACCTTAAATGTGTCATTAATCTTGCGTGAATAGATGTCCACCTGGCGCATAATGCGACGCATAGCGAGTAAAACTCGCTCCTGGTAATGATTATCAGAATTTCCCATAAAATCCTTTTCTGTATGAATAATTCGTGTAAGAATGAATTATAGCGACAATCATCAATATTGTCAATAACAATAAATATCAGGGTATACCCAAACATTTTATGAATATGGGCAAATCAGCGATAATTGGCGAAAAGTAAGGTTTTCTTTCGATTAATGCACAGTGGTACAAACTGGAAGCTTATCTAGATTATAGCTAAAACTATTCCATTTCATTTATCATAGTGTCAAAAACAAAATAAATTCAACACACTATCACCCTGAACTTATCAGGGCAATCGCATGAAATTTTTTTATTGGAAATCATCATTTCTTCTGTTGGCCCAATCCCAGCACTGTGAGC
>JAEIOG010000133.1 GCA_016342495.1 Phycisphaerae bacterium | reverse complement strand
CCGCTGGGGCATTATTGGTGCCTGAGTCGCGTAAGATCGCGGGCTTGCTCCTAAATAAAACAGGAAAGGATGCGTGGCGAAAAGGGGGGACAGTAACCTATTAAATTAGCCCCAAAGCGGTCAATCCGCGACTTTACGAAGTTCAAGGGTTGGCAGCTTTTTGTTTGGCTATAGCTATGACAAGAACAGCAACATTACCAATAAAACTTTCAATCATCGCCCAAGCACCCCGGACAATTTTTATGCTTACGATGATATGAATCGTCTGACAGGTACGACTTATCTTGATGATGTTGCTGACACTGATAGCTTTAGTTATGATGATCTGGGCAATCGCAGCTCAGCGACGAATCGTGGCGAGACAGCGAAAAGTTATGCTCTCGATCCGATCACCAATCGCTATGATGATACGGCAGGCGATGTGCAGCATGCTTACGATGCCGCGGGCAATTTGATTGACGATGATGTTGCTAGCGGCGATTTTGCCGGATACGAATATCAATGGGATTACGAAAATCGCCTGGTTCGCATTAAAAATAAAGACTTATCATACATTGTGGCCGAGTATGCTTATGATGCTCTGGGCAGAAGGATAAGAAAAATTGATATGCCGGGCCATTCGACGCTTGAGTCGAACACTTTATACTGGTATAATAACAATTGGCAGGTGCTAAGTGAAACCGATGATAGCAATAGCTTATTACGCATATACGCTTATGGCAATTATATTGACGAAGTGCTAATCCATCAGGAAATTGGCGGCAGCTATCCGCTTTACTATCAATTGCAAGATCACCTGTTTAGCAGCGTTGCTCTTTTAGATCAAAATAATACAGTTGTCGAGCGGTCGGAATATGATTCTTATGGCAAAGCTGAGATTTTCACCGCAGGAGTTGACGCAACCTACTTCACCGCTGACGATGTAACCCAAAACAGCTCAACCGTGAGCAACCCCTACCAATTCACCGGCAGAAGAGTCGACAGGCTAGACGTAGACGCCCAAGGCAACGTTGGCAAAACCCTACAATATAGCCGCAACCGCTACTACGACTACGAAGTGGGCCGATGGTTGAGCCAAGACCCGTTGGGGTATATTGATGGCAAAAACCTTTATCAGTATTGCGGTAGTATGACAATGATTCATGTTGATCCGTTAGGATTAAAGAGCAAAAAAAATGATGATTGTGTCCAGCGATGTACCGCATTACAGAAAGGTAAAGCAGATGGGTGTATGATATGTTGTGAAAGCCAGGGGTGTTGGATGGAAGGCTCAACTCCAAGGTGTCAATTGTGGGGGATGATATGTGGAGGAATGGCTGATCCATTTGTGCCAGGCGATCCCAGGGGGATCGAAAATATTGTAGATGCCCTTAAGACTGCAAAAGAATATAAAGAAGCGATAGAACTCGTCAATGACATTCTTGCAATGCAGAAAAAATTAAATAACGAACAACTACAAGGGGCTGTTTCGCAAGCGATAGCGAACTGCAAAGCTGAAGATGATGCTGCCGCAGCACTGGAATGTAAAACTTGCTCGGATGATGTTTTTGAGGCATTGCAGCAGCAGCTTGCCGATGCTAGTGATGGAGCTGGACCTTGTACTAAAAGTGATGGGATAATTCAAGCAGTATCTAAATCTTATAATAATATACAAGCTCAAGCAGCATTACAAGAGTTGGCAAATACATGTTATAATTCCGAAAGTGATAATTATAAAGATTTGCAGAGACAGGCAGACGGATATGGCAATAATGCAACCGGTTGTGGTAATATTGCTGGAGATAATATGAATGATATGATAGATGACTATAATGAATTTGCAGATTGGAACAATAATGCATCAGATGAGTATTTTGGATATGGCCGCTATCGTCTAAATGCTCGTGAATTGCATAACCATTGGGAATTTGGAACTGGTCCATGGATGTATAGACCTAAGCATGGGTATTTTCGAGATCAGCCACCACATTGGCCAATAATACCAAAATTTAATGAGTATAGAATGTAGGAGACATTAATGTTTAAAATTAAAATTTCAATAATCACTTTGATAGCATTTGTCCTACGCAAAAACTAATCTGAGCATAAAAAAGCTTAGAATTTGACTTTGATTTTGTGAAAAAGTTCTTTGGTAATTTGATATGATAAGCTTTTTGAAGTTTGAATCGCCCGTAAAATTCAGGTTTTGGCTGAAAATTACCAATCTGCGCGTACCGATTCTGTTTAGCTTGATGGAAAGCTTTAATTTGACATGGCTGCCTACTCAAGCAACGCGGCTATAGACATGATGCAAGCCACCGAGAATTGGCTTGAACGGGCCTGTGAACTGGTGCATCTTTGTCCAGCGACATATGCGTGCGGCCTACATTATAATATTCGTTGATATATTCATCGAGAATATTTTGCAGATGTGTTTCGTTGAAGATAATCACGTGGTCAAGGCATTCTCGACGCAGCGTGCCATTTACCCGCTCGCAAATCGGATTTGTCTAAGCAGTCAAATGCACCTTATGGTGCTGATTCGCAGAGAACATTTACGGTGATCCATCCTTTTCACCCGCTGTATGGCCAAGAGTTTGCTTTGGTAACATTCAGGCAGAATTGGGCGGTCGATAAAGTTTACTACCATGATGCACAAGGTCAGCTTAAATCGCTCCCTTCGAGCTATACGGACATTTTGCCTGCTGATATGTTTATAACACTCTCTGACAAGAAATCTCTATTTCACCCTAAGCATATGTTAAATTTATTGGGTATTGTGGAATCACTGCAGCGGCATGAGGAGGGGGAAAATGGTTAAGTATACTCATATGGCCTGTAAGGGGGATTATGTCAAATATGTTAATTTTATTATGCCGCAAAATAACCTGATAATTTTAGCTGTGATAGCTTTATTGTTAGGCTTAGCGTGCATTTGTGCTCGTATTGGCGTAGAAATGATGCTTGACAATTTCTGCATAAAAGGCATAATAGAATTAATTATAATATTAATTGCTATTACAGGAGTTTATTATGCAAGATTACAAGGAAGTAAAAGTTGGCATATTGAAGCAAAACGGCACATTGAATCGTCATGCTACTCTGGTAGCAGGCGAATTATTTCTGTCAACAGAGTTTTTCGATCCCCAGGATCTGGTCATGGTTCGATACGAGATGCTGCGTCGAGTCAGGGTAGATGGCTGGTCCGTAGAACGAGCAACGAAAGCTTTTGGTTTTTCACGAGTCACATTCTATCAGCTTCAGGCGGCATTCGAGCAAGATGGACTATCTGGCCTGATGCCTCGACAGCGAGGGCCTCAGTTTGCACACAAACTAAACGACAAGATCATGGATTTTGTGATTTTAACCAAAGCCTCCGACAAAAAAGTCAAATCTGTCAAGCTTTCTCAGCTGGTTCAAGAAAAGTTTGGCATTTCAGTACATCCACGCAGCATAGAACGAGCCATAGCCCGTCGATTAAAAAAGGGGCTTTAAAAACACAAAATCTCGCCTATCACAGCCAATCTGACAAACTACTTAGATATTTTGAATCAATGCGTCGCCAGATTATATCAGGCCATGGCACTGACTGGGGGCTGAGCTTATGTATTCACAAAGGACTTGCGACCTGGATAGATGTGTGGGTTTCAGAATCTGAACAACTTTGTTCTGTGCAAACAGGCAATATTTCTAATTCAAGATTACCACTATCTGGTATTGCACAGCAATTTGCAATGCTTATAACCAATGTTCTTATTGATACAGGCAGGGTGGTGTTGTCATGAGCAGTTATCAAAATAACCAAAAAGTCACATCAAATCATTTGAAACGCAATGCATATCTTTATATTCGCCAATCTACATTGCGACAGGTATTTGAAAATACTGAAAGCACTAAACGTCAATATGCACTTAGCCAGCGAGCGATAGCCTTAGGTTGGAAAGCAGAAAATATAATAATTATCGACAGTGACCTTGGTCAATCGGGCGCATCTGCAGTAGATAGAGAGGGTTTCCAGAGACTGGTTGCTGAAGTAGGTGTTGGTAATGCAGGAATTGTTTTAGGCTTGGAAGTCTCCAGGCTTGCAAGAAATTCTATGGATTGGCATCGCTTGCTTGAAATATGTGCCCTAAGCGACACACTAATTCTTGATGAAGATGGTTTGTATGATCCAGGCCATTTTAATGACCGATTGCTACTTGGCTTAAAAGGAACAATGAGTGAAGCGGAACTGCATGTTCTAAAAGCCAGACTGCAAGGTGGGCTTCGAAATAAAGCTTCCAGAGGAGAACTTAAAATATCACTGCCAGTTGGTTTATGCTATGACTCACAGGATAAAGTCATACTCAACCCGGACAAGCAGGTCCAAAATGCCTTGCATGTATTTTTCAGCACTTATGAGCAAAAAGGGTCTGCCTGTGCTATTGTGAGATATTTTCGACAGCAAGGATTATTGTTTCCAAGACGATTATGTAAAGGTGTAGATAAAGGACGGCTAGTCTGGGGAAAGCTTTGCCATAGCCGTGCTTTGCAGGTATTACATAATCCACGATATGCCGGAGCATTTGTTTTTGGAAGAACAAAGACTTACAAAAGAAGCAATGGGGGAGATGGCTATAAACCACTGCCGCAAGAGCAATGGCATACACTTATCCCTGATGCTCATCCAGGATATATTACATGGCAACAGTATCAAAGCAATCTCAAACAATTGCGCCAGCAGTCACAGCGTCACGGGCATGACAGACGTAAAAGCCCGCCATGTCAGGGGCCTGCTTTACTCCAGGGTATTGCAATGTGTGGCATTTGTGGCAGTCGCATGACTGTACGTTACCACCATCGCAGAGGGCAACTGGAACCGGATTACGTATGTCAGAGCAAAGAGATACAATATGGCAAAAGCATTTGTCAAAGCATATCTGGTCAATCAATTGATGATACAATTAGCAAATTGCTTATTGATGAACTAAACCCTGTCAATCTTGAGATCATGTTATCTGTCCAGCAGCAATTACGCCAACGTATTGAGCAGGTAGATGAATTGAAAAAACAACAAGTCGAACGTATTGCCTATGAAACTAAATTGGCGAAAATGCGATATATGAAAGTTGATCCTAATAATAGATTGGTCGCCGATCAATTAGAGGCAGACTGGAATGTCAGACTTCGTGAACTTACTGAAGCTCAAGAGGATTACCAAAAACAACGCCAGAAAAGCCTGGAGATTTTTGATAAACAAATGGAAGATAAAGTGCTTTCATTGGCAGATAATTTTTCACAGGTGTGGAATAATTCTGCAACACCTATGCGTGAACGAAAACGAATGATTCAATTGCTGATCGAAGATGTGACACTTGTTAAAAATCATGTCATTAAAGCACAGATTCGTTTTAGGGGTGGTGCCGAAAAAGTTTTCACTATTCCAATTCCACTCAATAGTGGCCAGGAAAGAAAAACTGATGCTGATATTGTAAAACGAATCGATCAGCTATTAGATAACATGACAGAACAGCAAATTGCTAGCCAACTCAACATTGAAGGTTATAAAACTGGCATGGGAAAAACTTTTAGTTCGAGAATTGTTGCCAAAATACGTAAAGCATATAATCTAAAAAGTCGTTTTACAAGATTGCGAGAATCGGGTATGCTTACATCAGCAGAGATGGCAAATGAATTGTCAGTCCATAGCGGTACCGTCAAAACCTGGACTAAACACGGTTTTTTGCGGGCTTGTAAATATAATAGTAAAGATAGTCTTTATGAACTCATTGCAGGAGAAAAACCAGTGAAAATGCAAGGAACAAAATTGCTAGAAAGAAAACTCTTAAACAAGTTTACTGCGGAAAGAGCCAATGAGGTGCAGTATGAAGCATAGTCCTTTTGCCAAGGACTTCCAGGAGTAGTGGGAGTGTCTTCAAGCTTGAGCTTATTGGTAATATAATCTTTGAACTCATCGCTGTAGATTTTGTCATTGTCTCGAATGATATATTTGGTAGTTTCATCGAAGGCTAATGTTTCACGCAGTTGCTGAATAGCCCACTGAGAGCTTGGTTTTGAGGTGACTCCAAAATGCAGGATTTTCCGTCTATCATGTGATATAGCGATGTAAACATAGATAGCTTTGAAAAGGATTGTGCGAACGACCAGAAAATCAATGCCAATAATTTGTGGAGAATGATTGTGTAAAAAACTCTTCCATCGCTGACGCTGCTCGGGAGTGCCTTTGGGCTTTTTTATATATTTGGCAACGGTATTGTCGCAAACACTAAAACCCAATTTGGTTAGTTCACCTTGAATTCTTTGAGCTGACCATATTGGGTTTTCTTTTTGGAGTTTTCTGATGAGTTTTATCAGTTCCCAATCAATGCAGGGGCGTCCGGCTTTGCGACATTTCCATCTCCAAAAAAGCTTGAAGCCTTTCTTTTGCCAACCGATCAAGGTGGCAGGTTTTGCAACCCGAAGGCATGATTTCCATTTGGGAAATATTTTCGATAGCCAAACAAGTATAATTCTGTCGATATTTTTCAGCCTTGGTTTTTTATCTTTTCTGGCGTAGATATTCAGCTGTTGCCGCAGCATGATATTTTCAGCTACCAAAACCAGCCTAGTTTGGAATGATAGCTTCACAAATTGAAATATGAGCAGGATGATGGTTTTCAAAGAATTTACTCCGAAGATATAGTGATTGCAGAATTAAAATTTAAAGTTGAATGAATGACAAAAAACGAGTAGTCTTAATAGAGTATTGTAATATTTAAACCCCGAAAGTGCTAATGGCCATTTGCGAGTATCAGATCATGTCTTTTACCCAATTTGAAAGAAAACGCATAGAAGCTTTAACCGACGAATTTATCGAAAGCCGCAGACCTCCAGCTGAATTGAGAGATAAAATTGACCTGGGATTTCGCTTAGAAAAGCAGAGTGTGATTATTTTTGAAATTCGCCCGGTATGGAACGATCCATCCAAAGTCATTGAGCCAATGGTGGCAAAAGCTACCTATGTCAAAAGGCAAAATGCCTGGAAAATATATTGGCAGCGAGCGGATATGAAATGGCATAGTTATGACCCCTTGCCGGAAGTCGAGCATTTCGAAGAGTTTCTGGAAGCTGTTGGTGCTGATGATTATTGTTGCTTTTGGGGCTGATTATTGATCAGACTTTCTAGGAATTTTGTTAAGTCGCCCTTGTTTTTTGTCGATTCCTTAAAGATACGTCTAGTGTTTTGGATTGACATAAACGAGGAAAATGTAATGATAATAAAGCCACAGATTTTGCTGTTGACCATGTTAGCGGGTTGGATGAATCGGCAGCAGCAGGATGTGATTGAGTATTTGAAAACTGAGAATAAAGTCTTGCGTGAAACGATAGGCAAGAAACGAATCGTGCTAACTGATACCCAACGCAGACGACTGGCAGTGGCAGCCAAGAAGATAGGGCGGAAAGCCTTGGCGGGGGTTTGTGGCCTTTTCACGCCCGACACGCTGCTCGGTTGGCATCGCAAGTTGATCGCCAAAAAATATGATGGATCCAAAAAACGCAAGCCTGGTCGACCCGCTATTTCAGAAGAATTAGAAAAGCTAATCGTTAAGATCGCAAAACAGAATCCTGACTGGGGCTATTTGCGGATTTCTGGGCAATTGAAATATCTGGGCTTCAAAGCATCGCGACCGACCATCGCAAAGATTTTGGAAAAGCATGGCATCGAGCCCAGCCCTGAGCGGAAAAAGAAAACGACTTGGGCTAATTTTGTGAGGTCGCACTTTGAATCACTCGCAGCTATCGACTTTGTGACGACAGAAATTTATACCCTTGGCGGCTTGACAAGATACATGGTTTTGGTCGTCATCGATTATTCAACTCGCAAAGTTGAAATTGCTGGAATTATCCCGCAAGCTGATGGCCCGTGGATGGAGCAAATGGCTCGAAATCTCACCGATCCTTTTGATGGCTTTTTGAAAGACAAGAAATATCTCGTTCACGATTGCGATTCACTGTTCACCAAAAAGTTCAAGGAGATACTCAAGTCTGGTGGCGTATCGCCTAAACGCACCTCGCCAATGTCGCCCAACTTGAATCCTTTCATTGAAAGATTTTTCAGGAGCCTACAAGCTGAGTGCTTGGATAAAATGTTAATCTTTGGCGAAAAACATTTAAGGCACATCCTTGAAAATTATTGTGAGCACTATCATCACCATCGCCCGCACCAATCGCTTGATAATGAAATGATCGAGCCTTTACATCAAGGGAATGGTAAGATTGAGTGTCATGAACAGCTTGGTGGCTTGTTAAAATCCTATCGGCGAGCGGCTTAATGGAGCCCAATTGGGGTAAGATGAGTTTATTGCTAGTTCTAGAAAGGCTATTTATAGCAACAAAAGAGATGTTTTAGGTCACAAAATAAAACAAACGCTTCAGAAGGCAAATAGGGAGCTTCTGAGGCAGGTTTAGAATTCAGGGGTGCGCGCCAGAATGTGCGCCAATGATGTTCTGTCGGGCTCCTATCAGCCTACTATCTGCCTGCATCAATTTGATGTAAGTCTCGGTAAAACCCTCATTTAGAGCAAATCAACAAGGTTTCTGGTTTTAAAAAAATAAGACTGTCGATCCGAAGGTTGCGAGTTCGAGTCTCGTCAGCCTCGCTTCATAAAGCCTTGTAGGTCAATGACTTACAAGGCTTTATTTTTTTAAATAAATCTTCAAAAGTTGCTGCGCGCCAAAGTGCGCCAAAAACAGATTCATTATTTCCCCCCGATGCATCTATCCAGCATCTCTTCACTTACCCTGTATGATGTCGCTTTTCTTGCTTTATCAACCAGATCGTCTTTCACTGCAAGATAGTATTTCAGAGTTGTTTCATATTTTGAGTGACCAGCTAATCTCATTACCTCTATAATCTCAAGTCCTTTATAGAACCAGTTTGTAATCGCAGTTCTACGGATATCATGGAAAGTACCTCTATTGATTGTGCCATTGTAGAAAATTCAACAGGCATGAATCAATGTGATGGGGTAATATTAAATTGCACTGTTAGCGACAATTCATCTTACGGTTTAGCAAGCTGTACAGCAAATATTAATAACTGCGTCATAAGCAACAATAACAGCTATGGTCTATATAAATGCAATTCTGAAATTAATAACTGTCATATTCTAAACAATGGCGGCGACGGAGTTCGAATTTATGGTGATGGAAATTCATCTGTAACTAATTGCGTAGTTAGTGGCAATAATGGCAATGGTATTCATAGTCAATTCAACACAGAAGAAGTGATCGTTGCAAATTGCACTATTATTGGAAATAGTGGCTCCGGCATATATTTAGGACACTATGATAGGGTTTCTATTCTTATCAGAAATACTATTATTGTATTAAACAAAGCGTATGGGGTGGAATTTGACGACTATAATACTACTACTAATGGTGATATTGGTTTGAAATATAACAATATCTGGGGTAACAAAGTTGGTAATTACAAAACTGTTGAACCTGGGGCAACCGATATTCATAGCAACCCTCGTTTTGTTGTTGATGGCTACTGGGATAATGGAGATAGCTGGGTAGAAGGCAATTACTATCTAAAGTCAATCGCTGGCCACTGGACAGAAACTATCTGGGTAAATGATGATATTACCAGCCCTTGTATTGATGCTGGTGACCCGACTTCTGGGGTATTCAATGAACCGACACCCAATGGCGGTAAAATCAATTTAGGAGCCTATGGCGGCACTGCCAAGGCCAGTAAGTCCCCTTGGGGGCCTGAGCCTTATTGCACTAAATACCCCAAGAGTGATATTAATAACGATTGTAAAGTAAACCTTGAAGATTTTATGATATTAGCTTCTGAATGGCTGGAATGTAACCTTGAGCCGGTTAGTGCTTGTGCTGAATAGCTCAGCAGGGCTAATTTTTAATGAAAGTTAAAGTCCATTGCTACTAAATCATAACTAGCAATGGGCTTTTGCACCGTTCAGCATTGCTGTATTTAATATCATTTAGACCATCTATCTGCTTAACACAATATTCTATTTCTTACCTTTTAGCATCTCCATAATAGCCATTTTTTTGGCTTCTGTCAGACTTCCCCAGGCTTGGCATATTTTCATTAAATCCGGGTCGGTTTTGGCAACCTCGGCGCACGTCACGTCACAAATAGCGTCACAACTACAACTATCAGATTTCATAAGTCCTTTATTTGCAAGACTTACAAACTTAGTGCAACGGTTTCCTAAACCGAAGGTCGTGGGTTCGAATCCCGCCGGGCGTATTCACCTAAACCCTTGAAAAATAAGAACTTAGGAATCAGCACGTTTGTCTCTTGATCCCTAAAAACTGCAAAAGTGTCAAATTAGTGTCAATCATAAACGTATCAATTCCAGCATTTCGTTTACAATCTTACTTGCTGAATCAAAATCTTCAGGCCTCACAGACAGATAATAATCTATCGTGGTCTTGATATTTGAATGACCAGCAAGCTTATGCACTACCTGAAATGGTAATTTTTGTGCCCAGTTGGTAATAGCTGATCTTCGCAAATCATGAATTGTACACTTTTTCACAGCTGCCTTATTGCGAACAACATTAAAATCTCTACCTATATTATTAATCACTTCCGACCTTTCGTTCCATTCCCCAATCTTTATACGATGAGTTATCTGCTCAAGCCGTTGAGGAGAAATGAAAATATACGGATGCCCATCAGGAATATCAACTTGAAGATTAACCAGGAATTTTATTGCTTCATCAGATATTGGTACCACACGGTTTTTACGACTTTTAGGTTCCCAATTAATAATTTTGTCTTTTCCTTTCTTAGCTGAAACACGCAGTCTCTGATTTTCAAAATCAATATCATTACAAGTCAGATGTAACATTTCATTAAGACGAAGCCCACTACTAAAAGCTACAGACAAAAATGTCTTCCACCATAAACTATCAGTTGAATCCACTAATTTGCAATACTCTGTGATATTAACATATCGTTTAGGCTTATCAGTGATTTTACGAAGTTTGATTTTAGTAAAAGGGTTCTTACCCTCTGAAATATAACCTCTTGGATCAATCGCTCTATTGAAAATAGCACGAAGGTTTACAACATATTTATTGACTGTAGCAACAGAAACTTTTTTGGTAGCTAAACGGTCAGCTACAAATGCCTCAGCATTTCTTGGACTAATTTTGCTCAACTCTATTGAGCCGCCTATAAAATTTTCAAAGAGCTCTAACGATCTTTTGTGTTCCTGGTATGTACCATATGAAACTTGACCTTGAATTATCTTTTCGTGTTCAATACGAAAGTCATGCAATGTGATTTTATTTGGTTTGTCTGCATTACCTTGACAAACCTTGTTTTGCATGCTCATTGCATATCGATCAGATTCTTTTTTGGTCTTAAAAACCTTGCCATATTTTGTATTGTCGCTTCCAACCCATCTAACAATCCAGTTATGTCTTCTTTTTTTAGGCCATAACTCTTTTGGAATTGGTGTACCATCAATATCATATGGTGCAGGCTCCAGCCATTTGCGATACACACCTACTTTTATTATTGCCATTGGTATCTCCTTTCTGTGGAGCCAAGCAGTTACCAGTGGCGATTGACTATTCTATTATATCACACAATAGTCAATCGCGCAAGTGATAACTATTAAATTTCTGTTTTAGCTTTAAGAAATTCTTCCAGCTGGCTTTTCAAGTACCAAATCCTACGAGCGTATTTTGTGGCTTTAAGATACCCTTTGTCACGCCAATAATTTAATGTTCTTATTGCAGCTTCGGGAGTATGGCCTACCTGATCAAGACGTAGAAACATCGCTGCTTCCACAGGAGTCATTAACTCTGGAAAAACTTCTGGTCTTGTAGTCCAAGTTTGGCGATCAATGCTTTGTGAAGTTACATTTTCCATTTTATCTTCTCGATTGTTTGCTACTGGATTTTTCCTTGGCCGAAAAACTCGAACCCTCTTTTTTCCTAAATACCCATAATATTGCTTTAAGCAAAAACACAAATATCACACTAATAACCAATGCTGCATAAGGCAGTACAACAACATTCACTTCAATTCCCTCTATACCACTAAAGGCCTCAGACATCCCAATCATACAAAGGACCGTAACGCAAAATGCCAACACTTTCGGATAATCCCCAAACACTGAAGTATTTTCAGCAAGAACATTACTTATGATCAGGAAAAGTATCACAAATATCACGATATAGATTAATGTCAACATGATAGATCCTTTCTTAAAGTTCGCAGATAGCATAAAGCATTATCTTTATTATCTGCAGGGTTGCCAGGGCAGCAATAACACTGCCCTGGATTGATAAAGTTTTATTAGTTAGTTTACGAAATGTTTTTTTAGTTAAGTTCATAACTTTTTTAACCAATGCGACACCAGCAATATCAAATGGTTTTAGCCAATTAATATCTTTCCACAGTAAAATCAGATGAACTATCAGAAAGAACTCGGTGATATTAATTGCTGTCACAATCAGGTTAAAAAACATAGCTATAGGATTAATAATTGTTATCATTTTTGCCTCCTAAACTATCTGGATATGATGGGCTAAGCTTTGATATTTCTGGATCAGCTGCTGTTGATCGCCAATAAAGCAATATCGTTTAGAACCATCAGGATTAGCTGAAGCGATCTGTTTAAGCAATTCTTCATCGACAGCTTCTGGGCTGCCGCCAATACCGATACAATCTATTATCACACCAGCACTTTTGAGATTCCTGGCAACTTCAATGGGGTTACCGCCACCATTATGTTCACCATCAGTTAACATGATAATTCGCCTGATAACATTGGTATCATCAGGGATATTTGCTTTAGGTGAATCTGGTTCTATAAATATCCCTGTCAGCATCTGTAAGAAAAAACCATTATTGGCTTTTACTGGTTGATTAAATAAACAGCTTTCAGCAAGTTCAAGAGCGGCAT
>JAEIOG010000132.1 GCA_016342495.1 Phycisphaerae bacterium | reverse complement strand
GATTTAGATAATGATGGTACCATTGAAGGCAGTGCAACTGAAGATGATTATGTTATACTTCAGGCTATGGATAATACCTCTGTTTCAACTGGACAGTTAACTCATACTGGTAATCCTTATTATTTCACGGGAAGGCGTGTTGATGTGCTGGATGGTGGGGATAAGGTTTTGCAGTATAGTCGTAATCGTTATATGGATTATGAAACCGGTAGGTGGTTGAGCCATGATCCGTTGGGTTATACTAATGGAGTTAATTTATATGGTTATGTTGGGAATAAACCTTTAAGATATTCTGATCCATTAGGATTATTAGAGTGTGATTGTACGCCAGCAGACTGCAGTGGTCTTACAGATATTAATAATAAATTAAATCAAAAAGTAAATGAAACCTTGCGTTTTGACGAAGATGGTGTAACAAAAATTCGAAGCCCCTACAGTATTGGGAAAATGTTGGGAGAAGAAGTCGCCAGCACCGAAACATGGCCTTATACTTCAAATGGAATGGAAGGCATACAAGCATGGATACAAAAACTAGGCGAAGACGATCGGCAGCCAAAAGAATTCAATAAAGGTTCTGGTTATCGCTATGCAAGTTGTATTTCTATTACTTGTCACGGTAAGACAGCATGCATAGGTGCAGATAAAATAGGTCATTTTTTCCTCGCAGGCTTGATGCTTTGGGAAATTGATCAAAAGTATACTGAAAATGAAAACTATCAATATGAAGATCCGGCAGAAGCTTTTAGTCTTTGGACTGAAGGACTGGACATATTTCCACCTGGCTTGTCTAGTGCATCCCCAAGAGCTAAAGCTGAAAGAAATCGAATAATAGATTGGCTGGAAAATGGAAAGGTGGGTTTTTTCTTATATCCCAACATGTCTAATTCTGATTTTGAGAATGAATGGGGTAACATAGCATGGGGGTGGGCTGCAAAAAAATCAGAGCAAGATCATTACGCCAATATGGCAGGGCGCGGTTTTTATACTGATTGGGCGGATTATTATAATCAGCCACAAGGAAAACGTGGCGATAAATTTAAATTTAATATTTGCGACTATGTCAATGACGTGGACAAATTAGTGGAAGATTATGGCGGAGTTGATGATGGCGATCCGACCCCTACAGGGGATGGTCCTTATATTGGCATGGAGTATGATTTATAGTTTCTAGGAGATGAAATGCAAAATAAATTGGAACATACAAAATTATATTTCTTTAAGCTGTTTATTTTCAGTTTTCTATTTTTTGCCATCATCGGATATGTGACTATGGGTTACTGGAGGTATGAAATTTTCGTCCCCAAGGAACTTGGGGTAACTTATAGTTTTAGTCGCACTGCGTTTGAAACTTATTTTGAACTGTTGTTTTATTGCACCTTAACAGGAGTATTTTCTTTTTGGGCTGTAGTATTGCATGACAACTTAACTATTGAAAGAAAATGTTTATATATATTTTTATGCCATTTAACGATTAACTTGTCATACATAATTATTGCCAGATTTCATTGTGCGAAGTATTTTGAAATTGACCCTGAGGGTAATGTCGTAAGTTCTGAATATGAGACAGCAATGAACGCCATGAATTCCAATTATCTACCGACAACAACTGTCTATAGGATTGTACTCGTAGCTTTTGTGGTTATTGCTACCTGTTTGCTCTTTGCAAAAAAATATGTAAACAAGAAAAATGTGTGTTAACGGTAAATATCTGGCTTAGTCAAAAAAGTGTGTCACGAAGATAAGTGAAATTTCCGCAGGAAACTAAGCTTATCGAACTTTACAGATCATGGAGGTTTTGGTTCTCCGTTATTGGCTGGCAGGAGTGAGCGACAAATCGCCATAATGTTGCATTGGTAAAGAGCTTTTGTATAGTGAGCGGTTTATGGAAAAGGCAATCTTGAAACATTTTTTGTGCCAACTAACAACGCTGATTTCCAGCTATCTCAGATTTGGGAAAACTATACCCAGAATAGTCGGTCTGTATTATTGATTTTGGGCTGTTTTACACTTCGGTGCAAAATAGTCAATTGCTGTCTAAGTGCGATATTTTCTAGAATAAAATCTTGCTTACTCTTGAACAATACATGTAAAAAATAACCTATGAATTATGAATCTAAATAGTATTTTCGTGCTGAGTTCTCCGTAACTTACAGTTAAAATCGTATTAAATTAAGAAATTGTTGATTTTACATAAGTCGTTAATATTAAACAACTACGTTTTTTGAAGAAGACAGGGTAATTCTTATGGATGCGGGTAATCCAACAGAAGAAAGTCACCGCGCACGCTCAAGTTTCGTTCGAGAGCTTGTGCAGCAACCCAGTAGCTCCACTGTCGCACCCTCTGTATTCGCCAGGAAGCTTCCAAAGAGGATTGTGCAGTTTTGGGATGATCTAGATCGACTACCTGAAGATGTGAGCGAGTGCATCGGAACATGGAGCAAGACGAAGAAGCAGGGCGTTGAGAGACTTCTTTTCGACAAGCACCAAGCTAGAGATTTTATTCGTCTTAGACTGGGCCCACGGTACAAACAGGCATATGACAAGTGCTATCACCCGGCGATGCAGTCAGATTACTTTCGGCTTTGTTATATTTTCATGGAGGGAGGATGCTATGTAGATTCTGATGATATTTATCATGGGCGTTCAATTCAATATCTCTTCGATGATGGCCGACTCAAAATTCAGCCTCTTTGCTACGATATGTTAACTAATAAAATGGTATCTCCATCAGCTTTTATGGAGTCTGGCGCAAATGCATCAAGCTGGATATTCTACTTTAATAACAATCCACTCATTGCTGTTTGTGGACACCCCATTATAGAACAGGCGCTCGAAACAGCCACTTTAGCTCTTGAACGAGATATGTCGGGAGAGTTGCCAGATATTCAATCGACGACTGGTCCTGGAAACCTCACGAAATCGATATTCGATATCGCAGCCAAGAGCGAAGATATAGATGAAACCATACTCGTTCTTCGCGACTGGGAAAGTATTGCTACTAGTAGGTGGCCTCTTAGCTATCGAAATGACGAAAGAAACTGGAGGCTCTCGGACCGTAAAGACTATCTGCGATGCATGACGAGGAACATGAATGAATCACTGTAATCCCCTAAAAGCACCCTTGAAGCTTCTGTATAGAATCGGAATGTACTATCGACGGCTATTGCCAAAGAAAAAGTCCTGTGCATTTGGGCCCTCTAATTCAAATGAACATTCAAGGATAGGGCACATTTACGTCATCAACCTGGATCGCGAACCAACTCGTTGGGCCGAGATGGAGCAGGAGTTAAGGCAGGTCTTGGATTGGTCAGGATCTGAACTCTGGAATCTTACTGAGCGGCATACCGCTGTCGATGCAAAGAACTTCACGCAGGAACCACTCAAAGATACCGATATTGATCCAATTTATACACTCGGAGAGCAACTTTTTGTAGAACCTCAACCATTAACTCTTCCAACTCGACTTGATCTCAATTCTTCGATTCAAATGAGTCGACCTGAGGTTGCAGTGGCTCGCTCACACATTGATATCTGGCGACAGGTTGCGGCAAGTAATCATGATTATGTACTCATTCTTGAGGATGATGTGTGGTTCCGCCCCGGATTTGCCCAACATATGGATCAGGCGTGGAGTGAAATCGAGGCCGAAGGCGATAGAAAAAGTAATTTCGACATTCTCTATTTGTCCTACGAGGAGGTGAAGCACGGCACCCCGAAGACTTTTATTTCAAGTAATGTTTTCCGCCCTGTACGCGGGCTCTGGCATCTGTCAGGATATGTGATTTCGCGAGAAGGCGCAGAGAAGCTCCTTCAACTCCTTCCTTGTCGAGGCCCCGTGGATCTATGGATAAATCACCAGTTCGGAGTGTTGGATGTACTCGCGACAAGACGGTCTCTGATCAGCCAGCGACGTGATTTTAGCTCCACTAACTCATATTCAATACTTCCCGCACTCACGAAAATTGGTGCTATCACCAGTGAGGGTGCATCCTTATTTCACGTTCGCCCAACTGAGAAGCCTGTGTTTGCATTTGGTCCCGTAGGTTCTGGCCTTTCATCACTTGCAATGGCTCTGTCCATGCTTGGATACAGATGTTGCAGTGATCTCCAAACGATTCCGGATACTGAACTTGAGATGCTTCAGTCAGAAAGTGCTGAACGAGTTTTTGACGCATATGTGAACATTAGATTTTTGGCGGGGGGAGCCCGGACTCTCAGAAAGCGTTATCCGCAAGCTAAATTCATTATCACCACTAGCGAGACTGGAATTGCAGATAACGATGTTTCAAAGATTCTAGATGATCTTAATGGAGCTGATCTTGCCGTTCTTCATTTCAAGGCGTCCAATAAATGGCAGGTCATTTGCGAGCACCTTAGATGTGCACCACCCGCTTGTTCCTTCCCTGAGTTAGTAGACCTTGGACAAAGACATCTCCTCTGCGGGAACATTGAAGCAGGCACAGTCCTGAGCTGCAAGACTCCTAAACGTGATAAGTCTCCATGGATTGTTGAGTCACATCAGCGTTGGCAAGGCATTCATTCCATTCCGACAGAAGAGGGGGTAATTATACCAGCAAATCCCGTTAGGATCAGCGACTGTTTAGAATTTCTCGATACAAGGCGTTGGGGGCTGCGAAATGACACCTTCACGGACAACCTGGCATTGTTTCGTCCCTCAAACATCGAGTTCCGTTCTGGGCTTGGGGCTGCGCTCAGTATCAGAAAGGAATCTTTAGGTATTCGAGAATATAGCGCTGCATCGTTAACCAGTCGCGACCAATACTTATTTGGAAGATTTGAGGCAAACATTAAGGCGTCGAACGTAGCTGGTGTGGTTACCGGCTTTTTTCTCCATCGCGATTCACCAAGACAGGAGATTGATATCGAAATTGCCGGAAATCGACCAGATCGTCTCTTAGTTAATGTTTTTTACAATCCTGGTGGCGAAGGTGCAAAGTTTGATTATGGATACAGAGGCACGCCAAGTTATATTGACCTTGGTTTTGACGCATCAGAATCATACCATCTGTTCGCAATAGAATGGGAGCCGTGCAAGATTAGCTGGTTTGTTGACAATCGTTTAGTTCACAGACGAGTTGTCTGGGAACCCACGCCGATCCCCAACCTGCCAATGGCCCTCCATGTAAACACTTGGCCATCTCGCTCCAAAAAGCTTGCTGGAAAGCTTGCTAGCCGAAAACTTCCAACCACCACTTTTATAAAGTCGATTGCATTGGAAACGAATCGACACCAGAGGTCTCTACCACTATGAATATTCTTTCCTATAACCCCGGCCACGACGGCGCAATCGTTTATCTGAAGGATGCTCACTTGGTGGTTTCTATTGAGGCGGAGAAGAACTCGAACTACCGATACTCCCCGATATCAAGTCCTGACATGTTCATCGTTCTTGGTGAACTCGACGAAATCCCCGACGTCATTTGTACAGGTGGTTGGTGGCCATGCGATCACTACGAATATTTATACGGGTTGAATGTTCATGTCGGGTACCGCGGCGTAACGAAGAACGATGTCATCGTAGAAAAACGGCGTCTATTAGGAAAGCCGATCCACTATTTCTCTTCTTCTCACGAGCGGGCACACTTACTTTGCGCTTTTGGCATGTCAAATCTACCGAAAGGGACTCCATGCTATGCGTTGGTATGGGAAGGGGCGATTGGCGCTTTCTACGAGATCGATTCCAGACTGAACATAACACTGCTTGCTGATGTCCTGAATCAGGTGGGGAATCGCTATGCCCTACTCTACGGCTTAGTCGACCCAAACTTTCCTAAGGATTGACCCTATCCTCGTTTTGAATACGCAGGAAAGCTCATGGCCTTGGCCTCATTTTCAAGTCGCAACACGCCTTCAGCTGAAGAAAGGAAACTTCTTGGTTTTCTACTGGATGGTTCGTATCAAGAGCTGGACGCGTACGAAGACCTTGATGATTCGAGATACTACAACGTGGGGATGGATGATCCGGAATTTCGTAACTTCGCAGGTATTTTTAGTGACAAGATCTTTGATATTTTTTATCAATTCGCAAAGGCGAATATGAAGAAAGGACTGCCGCTAATCATAGCTGGTGGATGTGGTCTGAATTGCGACTGGAACAGCAAATGGAAGGACTCGGGCCTTTTTTCTGAGGTCTTCGTGCCGCCTGTTGCTAACGATTCAGGTTTGGCAATCGGAACAGCGATCGACGCACAGTTCCACTTTAACGGAAATTAAAAAATCGACTGGAACGTCTATTCGGGACTTGATTTCGACACAAGCGGGTCTTTCGATATGGCGCAGTATGACCTTTACGAGGCTGATGATAAAATGATTGCGGATATGTTGGTCAATGACCTCATACTGGGATGGGTGAATGGCAAATATGAAATCGGCCCACGGGCCTTGGGTAACCATTCAATTCTCGCCGCACCATTCCGGAAATGCACCAGAACACGGTTGAATCAGATCAAGCATCGTGAGCAATTTCGTCCGATTGCTCCTGTTTGCTTGGAAGAAGATGCTGCACAGTGGTTTGGTTGCGACCACACGAGTCCGCATATGCTTTATGCATACAGGGCAACAACGGATGCGCTGGCAGCTGTTATTCATGTGAATAAAACTGCCCGCATTCAGACGGTGTCATCTGTGACCAACCGCAATATGTACGAGCTACTTCTCGAATTTAAGGCGCGCACTGGTTACGGCGTCTTGTGCAATACCTCACTGAACTTCAATGGCAGAGGATTCATAAACAAGATAGGTGATCTTTCACTATATGTCATAAAGCATAATTTAGATGGCTTTGTGGTGGACGGACGAAGCTATATTTTAAAGTCATCGAGTAGATATCAGACATACTTAAGCATGTCAAAGGCTATAGCTGGCAGAAATGTGACGCCCTTCGCGCAATGAGGAAAATCTAATAAAACGTTACACGTTTAGAAACTATGAAAACCAGAAATCTCTTAAGGAGA
Source organism: Phycisphaerae bacterium (assembly GCA_016342495.1). Classification (GTDB taxonomy): domain Bacteria; phylum Planctomycetota; class Phycisphaerae; order Sedimentisphaerales; family SM23-30; genus JAEIOG01. Next base: position 6,168 of record JAEIOG010000132.1, on the reverse strand, counting down.
ATGTTATAATAATCCTTTTATGAGCTATCCTCCGAAGAGTGCTACACTTTTTGCTGTCGTTTACATCGTGGACTAGTTAATGATTTAATATATTATCTGGTATAATCTCTAACCAACCTCTTTCAGCGTTTTTTAGTTGATATGATTTCCTGCGATCGAATTTAGAGGTATCAACATTATTTTTACAATAAATAGTATTGCTATCCATATCTTTTGTTTGTGCCGCATTCAAGTTAATCCATAGCTTTTTTCCTGTTTGATCGTAACCATATATTTTAGGCTTATGTTCAAAAATTTTTATTGTTGCACCTAGATCTAAGTAAATGCATTTTGTCTTAATATCTTGGGATAAAAATGAAAAGATTTCGCTTTGCTTACCATTCAATTCATATCCCACTTCTCCTATAAGGATTAGTTTAGGCTGAATGATACCAGCTAGTCTTGCTATACCCAATACGCCAAGATGATTCGGATAATGCCAGTTTTGGGAATGTCCAAAGAAAAAAGTTCCAAGTTCGTTTTTATTAAAACCACCTAAATGACATAATAATAAATCTATTTTTTTATTTTTTATAATTTTCTCATACTGGGCAGCTAATGATTTATCGAAAGAGGTATCTGATGTATACAAAAGAGTGTGTTTGTTAGAGTAGTCTAACAGTAAGCCAACACCTAAATCTTTGCCAATACAATCATTGTGGTTAACGGGTAGCACAAAATAAGTTAATTTTTTGTCAAGTGATTTTATTGACTGCCCAGCTTCCATGATATGTACTTGATAATAATCAGAATTATAATTTAACATTCCGGAAATATATAATAATGAGCTTTTACTCAAATACAATTTGATTTTTTTTCTCTGATTAACAGATTGTAGTTCATTATATTCAAACAAGAGTGTTAGGAGCCCAGGTAGATCTGCAATGTGATCTGGATGTGCATGAGATACTATGATTTCGTCTATATTTTCAATAGATAATCCTGAAGTGAAATAATTTTTTAAAAAATTAAAGCCTGGGTCAATAACAACACCCCGTGTTCCAGTCCATAAATAATAGCCGCCACCAACAATAGATTTGTTAATACCTGCGGCAGGTGCAAAAGAATTAAATCTCCTCAAAGTAAGAAGAAAAGGTGAATTTTTCTTTGAAATTCTTTTTTTGGTATTTTTCTTAATAAAGATCAAATTTTCTTCAATGTGTTTTTTTTCCTTTATAATATTTGTACCATATTTTAAAAGTGTTGTTGTCCCAGGATAATTTTCTAAAGTCTGCTTTTGTTTCTCAAGAGCAATATTAACTTCAGGAAAATCTATTTTAATTTGCTCTTGATTAAAATTACAACAATGCTTAGCATTGTCGTATTCATTGATAATAAAGCTTATTCCCAAAATGTTAATGTCTGTATTATGACCATTTCTAAGGCCCTTTATAATAAATCGACAAATTGCCCTACATGCCAATAATGATTGCCAGTTCTGAGCAATTATATTTTTAAATCCATTTATATCATTTGCTTGTTCATAATTTATTAGCTTAGGAAGAGTGTTTGAAAATTCTTCAAGATGTTTTTGTGATATTTCACAAATCGTATTAACTAATTTACCGGTTATATTACATTTATTATCTTCAATTGTTTTTTGAATCTCAGGTGAATTTTTGTAAATATTCGTTTTTTTAAATACAGAGCAACTCATTTCACCAGTTAAAAAACGTAACAAATTGCATTTATTCTTTTCACATTTCATATATTTAACCCTTTGAATGATTAATAAAACGAAGGTCTTGATATACCTCACTAATAACAGAATGTAGCGATTCTAAATTTCGATTTCCTATTAAAAACTCGTATTTGTTAATAAACTCCTCTGCACCTTTTTCTCTTTCATTTGATATTTCAAGCCACAATATTTCAAGAAAGTTCGATACAATTTCACTAAGCTCCTTAACTTTTGGTATTTCAGGATAACTGAAGTTGCATGACAGATTTTTGGGGATATGGGACATGAAATATGTCATTTGGATGTACCCAAGTTTTCTAATGAGGTGTTCCATGTAATAGTGCCCCCTATATCTAGCAAAAATTTCTTCTGGCCCCTCTGAACTATGGTATGTGGAAATTAATCTGTTCACAGTAAGATTTTCAATTGCAAGGTTAATTACTTCTTTTGCATATCCTAATCCGTATAATATTTCAAATAATTCTTCCTTTGGATAATGTTTTTGAGCATTTATAATTTCTAAAATTCTACATTGTAACAACAAGCGATTATGGCTTTGGGCTCTTGGTATTTCAAATAAATTAACTATCCCTTCTTTGAAATCTGTGTAAGTTGGGCCTTCAAGAAATAATGAACGAATAAGCATGTGTTCTGCAATATACTTTCCCCTATTATGTGGGTTGCGTATCACATCTTTGTCTAAAGAACAAAAAGCTGAAGTAAATAGTCCTTTGAACAACATGATTGCATCACGATGATTGTAACCTGCGATCCCAGAAATTAAACTGTCAAAATCTGTGGGATTTTGATCTCTGTTAGTTTTACAAATAGGTAATTTCAATATGTCATGGACTATATTAAAATCGTTGCTGTTTATCTCATTATGATTAATATAATTATCTAAACGTCTATTTACCATTTCGCTAAACTTAACTTTACCAATAATTTTAATGTAAAACCTTCCAATATCTTGTATTTTCTTTCTATGCCCAATTGCCGTGCTTGGGCGAAGTATAGAGATGAGTTTTAATGAATGATATTGATAGCACACTACTCTCCTGATCTCATCAAGCACAATAGACTCGGAGTATTGAGCCGACAGAAGATCCATATTATCCAATATTAAAACTAGTTTTTGCTTTCCTATTAAGTGCTTGTCTACGTGTTCAAGAAAATTCTTTAATAAGCTAGTTACCCTTTCATCAGACAGTTCTTCAATAATATCGAGTTCATCTTTATTTCTATCTTTCCAATACGACATGTTGTGAACAAACCATTGAGAACTGCAATACATGCTCCCTTTACTTCTGAATCCTTCTACTTTTATCCACTCCAATAAATGAGATCTAACTTTATGGGCGCTATAGCTGGAAACATATCTAGTTGCAGCCAAAAGCCAGTCCCAAATGCTATTTTCAAAATATTGGCGTTCATATTCCATAGGGTCTTTATTACTGAGACTTTTTTCAACTAGATTTTCAGGATTTTTAAGCAACTGTTTTCCAATATTTGTTTTATCTATTTCATTAAGAAAACTTCTAATCTCATATAATTTCATATCACCATAAACAATCTTCTTGGAGATAGATTTCTGCTTGAGTGTTTCAAAAATCTTTTCCGCAGTGACTAAGGATTCCAATTCAGTATAATCTTTGATTTGTAGATTGGCAATATTCTCACTATTGTGAGACGTAATAAATTTATAGATTGGATATAATATTTTGTCGCGAATATTATTTTTAGATTTAACAAATCCAAAATTCATAAAATTAACTATCATATATGGATAATTTGTTTTGATGAATTTTGGAAAACAACGAAAATAATAGTGTATGAACGCAGATTTGCCAGTCCCCCTATGACCAACGAGGAAATATGTTATTTTATTGGGGTTTATAAGATTCTCATGAAATTCATGCATTGATTCAAGATATAGGTCTTCATTATAATCTTTATTAAATGCTTGCGTAAAGATTTGAGTATCAGATTCAGCTTCAACATTATCAGTATTTGATGAAATATGGTCAATATAATTTTCTTTTAAATATTCATTATCATTAGCCATAAATATTGCTGATTCGAGAATATCTAAGAATTCAGTTATTTTTTTGGAAGGGCGCCATGTCTGCTTTCTGGTTCCATTTCGCTTGACGATTTTGTATTCGTCCAAGCCAATGTCATTTAGTACATAGTCTGTATTTCTCAATGAATATGCTATTTGAGTTCTATCATCCATATCTATTCCTGAAATGCCTAGTGATGCTGCAAGATAAGTACGGAACAGATTTGTTTTGCTTGAGTATTCGTCAATGGTCATGTATTTTGTCCATTCATTAATAGGATGATTAGGAAAAGTTGAATCTGAAATAAATAAGAACAAAATTTGATTATTTTTGGAATAATTTGTATTAATTAAATCATATATATTTATGTTATATTTATTAATTAAGAATATGCACAGAAGAGGTTTATTGTTTTGAATTATATCATTAATTACAATTGTATTTTCATATTTATTAAGAGATATTTTAGTAACCGATGTAAGTGCATTTAGTTGCTTGATATTAGACTCTAGTGTCATTGCAAAAAATGCATCATTTTGGTGGAAAATCAATACTTTCTTATCCATTAACATGTATGGACTCCTTTTAAAAAATGATTGTTCATTATTAAAAAATACGAGAAGGCTTAATTATTGCTCAAGTGCAATTTTTGTAAGGTTGGCTGTAGTCAAATAAAACGCAATATTATAATGTTAATAATTAGTCAATTGTTAGCCTACCCAGCCGTAAATTAGCGATCCAACATTTTCTTCATTTCTCTCTAGAATGTTAGCAATTACTTTTTTTGCGGTAATTTTCTGATTGCAATTTAATTTTAATTGAATCATTGTGTCATAGAAAATCATCCCATGTATACAATTTGCAGGTTTAGAGCCTCTAAAAAATATTGATTCATTGAACTCTTTTTCCAAATAATCTCCAACTAACTCTGCTTTTTCAACTGTAGGGACTAGACCGGAATCATCAATCCACTGATAAATACTAGGGTCATTCTTACTCCGGGAGTTACTTGTTGTTTGTCGTAATATCTCAAGAGCGTTTCTGATCATCTTAGGATCTTCGATTAAACCTTCTCTGACATATAAGGAACTCGTTCTGCAACGGATTCTCCCAAGCCTATATTCAATATTTTCCTCCATGTGATTTAACCAGATATACTATTGATCCAGCCGTTATAAGCAAATAATAACAATGGATATATAAATCTTTCTTTAATCCATACAATTAAAACCTGATTTGGTGTTGGCATTTAGAGTCTAAGCTTAAATAATGAATTATCCCATTTAGATTAATTATTTTATCTTCACGCTCTATAGGTGCTGTGAGTTCAGAATCACCGCAAAAAACAATCGCAGAGTGGACAAGCTCATGGGGTATTTCTAGGATGTCTGCTAGAGTCCAAGTGTGCAAGTAATTTTGTCGCAGGGGATTTTGGAATGTGGTCTTTTTACCACCTGGATAATAAGTCCAGACTTTTGCATTGGGTGATGCATATATTTTCCCTCGATAATTTTTGGTTTCAAGGACAAATAAACCATAGCGACTAACAATAATATGGTCAATTTGTGTTGTCAGTTCCGGTTTATCGTTGCGGGGTAACATGATATTATTGATCATTATGTATTCTTCAGGTAAAAGTAAGCGGGTAAAGCCACCTACCATCACTTCGCCGGCCTTCCCCTTAAACCAGCGACTGTGAAATATTGCCCCAAGCAGTACAGCGACAGCTAAAACCGCTATTACTGGCCACATTCCTGATAAAATCTTGAAGATGGTTGTGATAATATCCATTATTAATTTCCATATATTTATTATTATTTGACAATAATACTAATACTGCCTTAGTGACAACTCCTAATCTTTGATTGAGAGTTCGCCAGTTGTATAGTGCAGCTTTTAAGAAAACGTTAACGAAAAAATTAGATATTTTTAAAATATTTTTTGAAAATCATGAAAATCATTTTTAAACGTAATAATCTGAAAATCTGGACTTACCATTTCCGGGTGATATTGTGGTAACTTTTTACGTATTTATACTGGGTGTAATAGTTCATGATTTGAGATATTTTCCCCAAAACTTTTATAAAAATAATAAAACCACTTCGTTAAATTTAATTCCATGCCGTTTTTAAGGTAAAAAACAGGGTTTTCTGGCATTTTTTAGAAATATTCATAATTAATGAAAAAAATATTATTTTATCGTTAACGTTTTTAAAAAACCTGCACCTTATAGGTCGGGAGGAAGAATAGGAATTTGAGAGTTTTATGCAAAACCAGGAAATTAATTATGAAAGAATAGTAGAAATATTGATTGGTTTTTATTTAGGAAGAAAGTAGCGTGCATGGAATTGCACACCAAAATGATGGAAGTTAAAAGAACATTAT
>JAEIOG010000131.1 GCA_016342495.1 Phycisphaerae bacterium | reverse complement strand
CATCGGCCCTTTTTAACAGGCGCTACACTTTTAAACCGACCCGACATGCGCTGCACTTTTTCGCCGGCGTTTACAATCAAAACCGCCTGGCTGCCAAAAGTAAATTTGAGGACAACATTTAGCTTGCTTATACACATCCTCTAAATATCGATTCCATTGTGCTGTCGTTATATAAGCAATGCCATCATCAAGATAACTTTTAATTATTTCCTCCTGAGTACGCTTTCTTTTCTTTTCTAGTTCTTGGCACTTTTCAAAATCTTTAAGAAAATTTTCATAAGTCATATTTTCAAGCCACTTATCTATTTCCGCGTACGTCTTTTCCGTTTTAGCTTGCGATTCGGCTAATTTTTTTTGAGCCTCTTTATGCGCCTTCTCTGCCTCCCTAAGTGCTTGTTGGGTTCTTTGATATTCCAATAACTCTTCCCACTTATCTTTTGGACATATTATTTCAGAACCATCAGATAGTTTTATAACATGATCACCACCTTTTTTCCCATTTTTTTTACGATTACGATCTAAATCTTCAACAGCCTTTTTTGTCGAATTTACAATATGCTCATTCTTGTCAGGCAGTGTACTATCAATACATGAATGCATCATAGTCGGTGAGATTGCTGCCCCACAATTCGGGCATGGGTAAGTATGCCCATCAGGCCTTGAAGGATTTGCTCCTCCTCTTGGCCAGGTAGTCAATCCTAGAGGATCAACCCCACCACCGGTAGCAAAATATCCTCCATAGAGATTCATCCCATCAGGATAGCTTAATGGATCATGGGTAATGAATCTTCCAGTTTCGGTATCATAATATCGATTCTTAAAATACATCAGCGGCAGGGTGTTGTTGTCTAGGCCATCGAGCCGTTGACCGGTATACGCTATTGGGTTGTAAAAAGAGCTAGTTGGGTTGGTAAAGTCTGCGGCGTATTCGCTGCGTTTGCCAAAGGCATCATATTCGTAGCGACGCTGCACATTGCCAGAAGCATCAAGTATGGCTGTCGGGCTATAGCGATGATCATGCTCAAAGTAATAATCATCGGTGCCATCGTTCATCAGCAGAACTTCGTCGAGATAGTTGCCATAAACAAATTCTCTGACAGCACTACCTTCTTTTTCGGCTAAGACTTTCCAGCCATCATAATAGTATAATGTCGAGCTGTCAAGGCTTTCATTGGTATATAAATCTACCTGAACACGTCGGCCCATAGCGTCAATGCCACCCCGGACATGTATTAAACATTTCAGGTCGCGGGCACCCGGCGGCGACGGCTGGACAATAATAAATTGATAAAATCCTTATAATTATCGTCTTTCAATTTTGGATCAAAATACCACAAACCTTCGCAAAGCGGAACCACACAATTACCATCATAACCTAAACCTTTATCCATTATGATTAGGTGTACAGCGGGGCCATTAAACCTTAAAATTTTTATCCTTACCATATTCACCCGCAATTCAACACAAAGTGGTTTAAGTTCTATTATTTCCGAAGGCAAGTCATTAAACTCTGAATCAATACTAGTATAGCTTTCTTTTTCCCAAAGCCCTTGCTTCTTTTGTTCTATAAGTGCCCTACAGCAAGAAACTAAATCCTTATGCCCAACCTCTTGTAACAATTTTGTTATCGTGCGAACCCTCTCTCTTTCCTTAAAATACTGCATAGTAAAATAAGTCAATACCATCCCCACAATTATTAATAAAGTTATTATATGTTTTTTTAACATAATACTTCCAAATAAAACGTTATATATGATTAAAACTTACCCTGACAAATCTAAAGACCCGCATTCTTTAACTCCGCATAGGAATAGCTACAAGCCCCACAATTACTTGAGCTAGAAGAGCTCTCAGAATATTTCTTTGGGTTACAATTTTTTTTATGCTTACGTTTGACAGCTTCTTCATTTTCATATATTTGCTTAATATCATCATACAATATAGCCCCATAATCACAAAAATCATATTCACCAAAGGTCGCAATATCACAATTTGCAAGAGCATTCCATAGAAATACAAAATTGTGTCTGTGTAAATTATTATAAGCACTTCCTTTAACACCAAAAGGCGACAACAAATGATAATGTCTAAACCCCATTCCAACACAGATATAATTCACCTGTTCTCCAGTAAAAAATATTTCCCCAGGCATACCAGCATAGTAAAATGACTCATTAATATATTTATCATGAAACTCACAATCATAAGCTGCCATTGAAATACATACATCCTTAGGATTAGACCATCGGGATTTATCTGCTAATTTTGAACGATACATTTTTACCATTATCTTAATTAGTATTTCATCATTCAGTTGGCCTATACCATTAACGAAAGTGACGCCGGGTGCCCACAACTCGCAAAATCTTAACAGACATCCGGGGTGGCATTGACCTGCAAAGCAGGTCGATGGGGGATCCGTCTCAATCTTGAAAATTGCATTCTACCAATCTCGCCCTGGCCACGAATCCTTATCTATTGTCAGTCCGGTCCGGTGGCCTGTGACCTCTTTCTTATTCTCTATCATACTCTACCCGGCCCATATTCGCTAATCCCTGATCAATGCTGGCTATCGCGTGATCTGCCGCTTTGATTGCCAACCGCAAAGATTCCTGACCTTCTTTGGTGTTTTGATCCATTTCGTCAGGATTGAATTTGTCTTGCTCCTGCAATTGATGATATGCACATAGAAGCTGATCACGCAATAGTTCTGCCTGTTGACGGGCGTTGCGTATTTCTGCTATAGACCTTTGTAAACCTTCGCTATATTTATTGTTTTCCATCATTCTACAAATTCTGGTTTGGTTTGTGGTATTAAACCTCTTTTGTGACCCATATCGAAAAACATTTCTATCGCTTTTTGACCCAATGGCCCATAGCCCAGTAGCCATTGATTAATATACATATTGACCATTGGAATAAATGTGGACAGTCACCTATTAATTTGTTCTAAAATAGGTGACTGTCCCCTATTTTAACTTGTAATTGGCAATTACAGATTTGTTTTTGGCAATTGCTAAATTGTAATCGTTAAATACCAATTAGCATCGCTCAAATGCTCGCTTGCATCTGCCAGATACAATTTTTCATTCCATAAATACAATTTTACATCTGGCAGATGCAAAATTGTATTCCAAAGATGCAAAATTGTTTTTGCCGCCTGCAAACCTGCCGAGTCCCATATAAACCGCTTTGCCGACATAGATAAAGCGAAACAGTCGGACATTCGGCATTTCCCGCCAAAGATCAGCAAAATTACTTTCACAAAATTATCTATACAATAAAACTATAACAATCTACTTCATTCTCTTTTAATTAAACCTATTGAATAAAACAAACATCATATTCAAATATATAGACCAATATTAAATTTACTTTTTGCCAAGCCGAAGCTGCCGTTCATTGGCATAGATCACATCTTCGTCTACGCTATCTAATAAGCTTATACACTTCGTGAACGCAAAGCAAAAAGACAAAAAATCATCTGATTCAAGCTTCTCGTTATCATCAGGCATTTCATCACTGTAATCAGCGATAAAAAGTTTATTATAAACATTATGGTTTAAATCACTGACATAAACAGTACAGAAATTACTATCCCAGAAATAAAAATATCCATTTAACTTTGACGATTGGCTTTCAAGTGACTGTGGAAAATAATATTCCATATCTCGGTAAAGGTTTGCGATAATATATTTCTTCAGGCTCTCTTTATCAGCTGTATTGAACACATCGCCAAAATCACCTTCCGGCAAATGCGTAAGCACATCAAACACATTTGCTTCTGAACACATTTCATCCTTTTCCTGCTCAGTAAATATTTTGACATCTTTACCCATATAACCGAGAAACGGATCAATACAGCTTCTATATATCCTGTCAACCTTACCCTTATCAAGTTTAATGCAATGATCAGGAATGCTTACCCTTACAGTTTTTTTGCTATCCACAAAGCGATAGTATATTTGATGATATCGATCCTTATATTCAGTTTTCAAAATATGCCAGCCTTTAATATCACCCTTGATCGCACACCAGGAATAATCAAGCGGGTTGGCATTAGTGTCTATTTCTAGTTGTTCTTTGGAATGTTTCCGCTGCACTTTCCAGCCTGCATTGCTTACCTGGGGCAAGGGTTCCTTCGGCACGCCCTTCTCCAAAACAATCACGCCAGCATGTATCTCAGAATAACCCGCATCGCTATATTTTGCCCATTGGCCTGTAAGCGTTTTTTTAGACTTAGCAGCAGAAACTGAAATCCAAAACGCCATACCGAAATCAGCAATAGCGGGAACCAGATCGATACCACAAATATCGTCATATATCGATAAAGTATAACTACTTTGGCATTTGGCTGAACCATAATCATATCCATACAAAGCGTGTTTCTGCCTCCAAGTGCCTCTATCACCAACTTTATCTTCCAAAGCATCGAAATCAACAGGCAGCATAATCTCGCCAACAAGCACAACCTGATCATCTTTATCCTTACAATAGAAATGATATTTCTCTAGCTCTTGCTGCGATCCTATTTCGGTTCCTGAACGATTCTCACTAGCAACATCCTTGGAACACTTAACGCATCCAAATACAATGATTGCCAAAATCACAACTACAATACTTACAATTATTTTTAACATTACGGTAATCCTCTATGGCCATAATGAGGGCCAAGTTCTTTACGACAATTGTTTTCAATTTTTATACAAGGATCTCGTTTAGTATAACCAATGGGGGCGGGGGGATGAGGCAACTTCGGCATTTCATGCGTACATAGTTCATGAGAATAAATGGGGACAGTCACCTATTAATTTGTTCTAAAATAGGTGACTGTCCCCAATTTTTACAGCCGTGCTGCTTAATTGAATTTTCACATAAACTTAAGCTTTCAATAAACCTCAGCGGAACCGGTACGCACATATTGGGAAAATACCAAAAAAAATCATTTTTTTGACTTACCAGCCATGCCAAACCTACTCATATTATGTTTTTTAAGATCAAATTTCACAAATTTAATATCATTTTTTGGTCATTTTATGCTTATATTCTTTTTTGCACAGAACACCTGCCAATCAATCCCAGGCTTCAGCTCCAAATGGGCAAGCCTCAACAGTCTTACCCCCAAAACCCTACTGGCTTTTATCAAAAACCCTCGAAGCTTTACCGCAAAACCCTACTGACTTTCCCACCAAAGCCTAAGGCTTTGACAAGAAACCCTAAGGAATTTTTCATCAGCCCAGTTGGGATTCGCCCAAAAGACTATAGTCTTCCGCTCGCGGAGATAACAGTCTTCTCGCCCGGAGACTACTATCTTTTCTCAAAACCAGCCAGTCTTTTAAGCAAAAGACTAAGTCTTTTCACCGAAACACTTCGTCTTTGCCAGAAAACACCATGTCTTATTGTCTGCCAGACAGCTATGAAAGAAAACTAAATATTCTAATTATCTTTTCGCGTTTCAATTTCCTTTTCAGCATTCTTAACAGTGCCAGCGCACCCCAATGCGATATTCTTCGCCATCACGCGTTCATTCATTATATCATGGATTTGTTATAGTTACAGCTAACCGTTCCCAATGATTACAGCTAGAAGCATCACCATTCATTAAATAAATATAATAAGATTTGTTGTCAATTCGTTTCATTGCATAATTAGCAAACTCAACATCCAGATCTTTCTCATATTTATCAACGACATAAAGAACTCCATCCTCCCACTTAAAATTAATACCGAATTTTATTCCACCCAAATCATGGTTCCAATTAATGGAAGCAGTAAAATATGTAACTACATTTTTATCTTCGATATTAACGCATAAGCATTTGGAATTAAATTTGTATTGAACAAACCCTTCTGCTTTGCCTAGACTTTCATAGGGCGAAGCATATTCGATAGCCGCCTCATATCTACAGTCCTTTTCGTATAGAATGTAAACAGATATCGTTGACAATATCAATATCAAAATTAATACCCATCTAATCTTCATGAAATTAATCCTCTAAAATATATTATTCTTACCACACTTCATTAATCTTTCACTCGAACTATGTTAGCACCACCAACAGCTTCATAAAGAAATAGGGGACAGTCACCTATTTTAGTAGGTCCGATGAGCAACTACTTTGCCCATGCTGTTTAAAATACCTTTCCTTACCAAGACTTTCCACTAATGGCACTATCGACAACGATAAACATTATCATAATGAATGTTTTATAAAATAACAATAATCATCTCAGAGGGTAGATCCGCCAGTTTAAAATAGCTTTTCTTCCTTATTTTTAATCATATCCCTGTGGCAAGCTTAATGCTTTGCCGCCGTGTGGCCTGTGACCTCTTTCTTATTCTCTACCATACTCTACCCGGCCCATATTCGCTAATCCCTGGTCAATGCTGGCTATCGCGTGATCTGCCGCTTTGATTGCCAATCGCAAAGATTCCTGACCTTCTTTGGTGTTTTGATCCATTTCGTCAGGATTGAATTTATCTTGCTCCTGCAATTGATGATATGCACACAGAAGCTGATCACGCAATAGCTCTGCCTGTTGACGGGCGTCGCGTATTTCTGCGATAGACCTTTGTAAACCTTCGCTGTATTTATTGTTTTCCATCATTCTACAAATTCTGGTTTGGTTTGTGGTATTAAACCTCTCTTGTGGCCCATATCGAAAAACAGTTCTATCGCTTTTTGGCCCAATGGCCCGTAGCCCAGTAGCCATTGATTAATATACATATTGACCATTGAGTCGACACTTTTACCACGCAATTCAGTTTTGAATGGCCTGGCGTGCTCAATCGCTTTCAGGCGGTTATTGTAGGCATATTCGATACTGCTTTTTATGATCGAATTTATTTGCTTCATAGTATCGGGGCCCAGGGCTTTGCTCACTACTGTACAACCCAGTGGCATCGGCAAACCCGTCTGGTCAAACCACCATTGGCCCATATCTATAATACAGTTAAGCTCATGGTTTTTGTATTCAAGACGTTTGTCATGGATTATCAAACCGGCATCGACTTTATTTAATCTGACAGCGTCCATGATCTCGTTATACATCATTACCAGATAATCAAATTCACCTATTAGCATTTGCAAAGCCAGATAGGAGCTGGTAATGGTGCCTGGTACCGCTATTGTAATATTTTTCAACTGGTCAAGGCTGTGATATTTCTTTGAAATAAGTAGCGGCCCATGAACATCTATTTCCTGATCTGCTGATAATTCCAAACCCAGTTTTTCCAGACTCTGGGCCGAAAGCTGATCTCGAACCAGCTCAGTAGCTCCCATATTAACGCCACAGCTTAAAATGGAATATCTATCTTGTAGATAAGCATAAGCATGAACACTAACGACCGAAACATCAAATTTGTCTCTGGCTGTCCAGTCATTTAAGGTTTGGATATCGCGCAGGACAAAATCAAATTCAATATCACCACAATCGACGACGCCTGCAGTTATGCCATAGAACATAAATGCGTCTTCGGAATCAGGGGAAAAACCAATTTTAATACGTTTTTTAGCCATTTATATATATGAAAATTGAGAATAATTACGGTACAGGCAATATGATAGCCTCAGGGTATTGTTTAAGCAAGGTTTTTAATGCTTCTTGAGCAGTTTTGTAATCATTCATTCGGTAAAGGTTAATAGAATATTTTATGTTAGTATTATTTTGTATTGGTAGGATAGTAACAGGTATATTATTGCCTTGGATTTTACTTACAAACTCGCGGGCTTGTTGTGCATTGTCAAACGTTGTTAGCTGGATCACAAAAGCTTTGCAGCCAAATCGGGATTTTGCTGTTTTCTCCCATTTCAAATCGGGCGATTCAAAACATTTGGTAAAATATTTGTCAGCTTCGCGCCATTGGCCTTTACTTTGGTATGCTATGGCCAGGTGGCAGTAGATACTTTCGATTTCAGGTAAGTCTACGGGCATATCCAAGGCTTTGACAAAGTAATCAATCGCTTTGCCATAGTCATATATCATATAATATAATTGGCCAAGCTCAGCAAAACTGGCGGCTTTTATTTGCTTTTTTGTGCTTTTTTGTGACTTTTTCAGGTAATTTAAGGTCAAAATGTGCATTTTCGCGCCCATTGCCACCCGACATTTTCCCATTAATAGTGCTATTTCGTAAGGATTTATACTGGGATACTGTTCTTGTAAGCCTTCGAGCTGCTCCAGGGCCAACCTAAATTGTTTATTCTGGTACAACCTTTTGCATTGGTCTAATCGCACCTGATGCAACGGTTCATTGAAACAATGGCAACCAGAGGCTGCCATTGTTAGTATGATTATAATAATGCAGTGTTTATGTAGGTTAATCCGCATTTATGAAACGATTATCCTTCGTTTTGGCTTGTCTGTTTTAGGCTTTTGGGCTACATTTTTAGTTGAAGTATTTCTGGCAACCTTCTTTGTAGTTTTCTTGGTTTTGGGGCCTGAAGCGGTTTTTCTTTCGGTTTTGGTTTCTTTTTCTTTAGCTTTATTTTTTTCGATAATCTTCCGCAGTTGTTCGACTTCTTTATTGGTTAGTGGGCGGCATTTACCGACACCCAGGCCACGGTCATCAATTGGGCCGATCTTTACTCGGGTTAGTTTTTTAACTTTATGGCCTAATTTTGACAGCATCCGGCGGATTTGGCGGTTGCGTCCTTCTTTTAAGGTGATTTCTATTACAGAACCGTGTAGACCTCGTTTAAGTATTTTAACCCGGTCCATAGTAACCCGGCCCCGATAAAGGACGTAGAAACCTTTTTTGAGTTTTTCGATGTCATTGCCATCGATTTTCGAAGCGATTTCACAGACATAAGTCTTTGTTACACCATAACTTGGATGGGTAAGCTGGTTGGCCAGATCGCCATCGTTGGTCAGGATAATCAGACCTTGTGAGTCGGTATCAAGACGGCCAACCGGATAAACCCGCTGTTTGACAGCCGGAGGTAGCATGTCGATGGCGCGAACGCGGCCTTGGGGGTCAATGTTGGTGCATATAACTTTTTTGGGTTTATTGAGGAGGTAGTAAACCTTTGGTGAAAATCTCAGCTTGCGGCCTTCGACTAAAATGACATCATGGTCTGGTTCTACCATAACAGGCAGTTTATTGACAACGGTGCCATTAACTTTGACTTTGCCTTCGGTAATCATTTCTTCACAATGGCGACGGGAGGCAATGCCAGCGTCAGCCATAACTTTTTGTAATCTTTCCATTTTTAATTCTCTTTTTCTTGTCGCTTCTCAGCGATAATTAATATTTGCATTTAACAACAGATACTAAACAGTAAAGTTGTATATGCTATTGTTTTTTAAGGTTTTGATGGGCCCAGGCAACAAAACAGCATTTCGGTTCTGGTTTCTACTTTGAACAGACCATTGTCGGTTTTTGGGACCAGAATGGTATCACCTGGGGCATAATTTAATTTTTCTTCAGTATTGCCGATGGCACCATTGCCACTGATTACAATCATCACGAAAGGGTGGTTGCAAGTGAAATTATTATTTTGTCTTGCGGTAACATGGTTAACGCTAAAGAATTCGCAATCGACCAGCGGTTTGGCTGTGCCTATCTGGGAGGCGATTTTTTTCAGGCTCTGGGCATAGCTACGGTCAAAATCAGCATTTTCAGCTTTATGCTGAAAGTGGATGCTTTCCAGGGCTTCGTTGATATGCAGTTGGCGGCTATTGCCAGCGGCATCGGTGCGGTTCCAGTCAAAAACGCGATAGGTGGTATCAGAAGGCGTTTGCACTTCGGCTATGACAACGCCAGCGCCAAGGGCGTGGATGGTGCCAGCGGGCAGATGGTGAAAATCGCCTTTTTTGACAGAGTGTCTGAGCATTAAATCTTCGACAGTGCCATTTTCGATGGCTTTGGCCATATCATCGCGGGTTGTTCCGGGTTTGAGTCCTTTGTATATACAGCCATCGTCGGTGGCATGTAATACATACCAGCATTCTGTTTTCAGGGCGGAACCGGGAAATAATTTGCAGGCATCGGCATCTGGGTGTACCTGTACGCTAAGGTCGTCGTCGGCATCAAGGAGTTTGACGAACAAGCCAAAGGGGCTGGCGATTTGTTCATCGGTAAAGCCCATGGCCAGACCATGAGTTTCAAGCACTTCACGGAGGTTCATGCCTTTGAACTGTCCTGCAGAAACGATGGTTTTATCTTCGGGCAGGTCGGCCATTTCCCAGCTTTCGCCTATGTTGTTTGTGGGCAGGTTCTTATTGTACAGGCTTTTGAGTCTATCGGAGCCCCAGATTCTTTCTTTGAAAATCGGGGTAAATTTTAATGGTGAGTATTGCAATGTATTACCTTTTGTTAGTGTATAGTGGTACAGAGCTATATAATAGGGCAAAAGGGGGTAATTGTCCAGTGAATATCGAGAGCAAATTTATCCTTTTCCTCTATATTAAGCTTGAAACTGCGCAATCGGTTTAGTTATTTTTGATTGTCAAAAGGAAAATGGTTGATATTGGGGGATGGCTTGGGATTTTATTGTTAAAAAAAAATTATTTATAGGTTTTGGGCGGGTGCGCAAATGGTATTGATGAATTTTGGGATGGGGGGGATATAAGAATAGGACACGGCTTTTTTGCGGATTTTTGCGGATTTGATTGGGCAAGAGCTAATGATTACTTAAATGGTTTTGTGGGTTTTTTAGCTGGCAGAGCCTGTTTTGAAGCAATTGGTTTTTGATTATCACTGGTTGGGCTGGGTTTTTTAGGGTTATTTGGTGGCTACAAGCCCGGAAGGCTTAATTTTAGCACGAATCATTTGTTAAGTGTATATTAAATATGACTTTAGGTTTGCCACCAAATAAACTTGCTCACTCATTGGGGCGGTATTGATTTTAAGCTTGCTTTTTCCTATGTAAATTGATAGTATGGCGCGACACTGACAATAATTGATATGCCCGATGGGGCTGGTATTAAAAGATGACAAAAGGGAAAAAGGAAAAAATAATGAAGAAGTTTTTATTGGCAGCTATCGCAGTTGCTATCAGTAGTTTATCAAAAACATTTAAAGTTTTTACACTACTTTTGTCGAAAATATCTTTAGACATATGAGCCTCCGATTGATAATATTTTTGTTGTTAATTTTATTATCGACCACGGAGGCTTTTTAACTATAATTTCCTTAAACTACCGCCATTCGAGACAGTCACCTATTTTAGAACAAATTAATAGGTGACTGTCCCCATTTATTTCAGGGGTTGTCATGCTGATGATGGAGGAGGTTATGGCAAAGGTAATGAGTTTGATTTTATTGTTTTATGGTATTTAATGAATAATGCAAAGAGCAATGGTGTAAAATGGGATTGGAATGAATTATCACAAATGTATAAAGATAATCCATATTATTGGCTATATCGTATATGGGAGGAAACAGGCAATGGTATGTCTGGAGCTAGTCCAACAGATAATAGTTCATGGAAATTCCATTGTGGCAGGCAGCGAATGATGTTGGCTCCCATTGGTTCCTTTTACGTACATCAAAGTGTTAATTATTTCTCATCAGATATTATAAATTCATGCTGGCAAGAATGGGAAAGAAAATGTCCAGTGGAAAATACACCCTGCAATTAAATATACATTCCAAGAAAGGTTAAATTATGAAATTTAATATATTTGTTATCTTGATAGTATGCATTCATAGCTTGGTGGGTTGCAATTTAAATAATTGTAAACCAAAATTCAAACCATTTAGAGTGAATAAGGTGGTATTTAGATACAAAAAAGAATGCAATGATCGAATTAGTGTTAGCATTCATTCCGGAAAATATGAAAGCATGGCAAACTGTGGTGCTAATATTGGTTACAAGGGCGATGGTACCTATCATGTTCCTTTCATCTGTGACAAAGAAGTAGAGGTGCGTTGGAAATATCGTGATAATGGAAAGTACCCAAGCCGTAACTATAAGCAGATATTTGACATGATGCCATATCAAAATAAAGGAAAAATGATACAAGCGATTGAGATAATATTTTATGATGAAAAGAGAGTAGAGATAGAGTTTTATCGTGGGAAATGGAGTGATAATACTCGAGAGCGTATTTATCCGGAATATCCAGGCAATGATGGCGAGGTTATTGCTGTTGAT
The DNA here is from genome assembly GCA_016342495.1 of Phycisphaerae bacterium. Classification (GTDB taxonomy): domain Bacteria; phylum Planctomycetota; class Phycisphaerae; order Sedimentisphaerales; family SM23-30; genus JAEIOG01. The sequence continues at coordinate 1,068 of JAEIOG010000131.1, read as the reverse complement.
TAATTTGTTTTTATGTGTTCTGTGCAAAAACTAATCTGAACGTAAAAATGAATGAAATTTGATATTGAATTTGTGATAATTGATATTTGAAAACAGAATATGAGTGATTTTTGGTAAAAGTTTCAGTTGAAAAAGTAGGATCTTAGCATAATTTTCGTGGTATGCGCGAACCGGTGCTGTTGGGCTATGTTGAAAGCTTAAGTTGATGTAAGATTCAGTTAAGCAACACGACTGTAGATATGATGTAAGCCGCCAAGGATTGGCTTGCTTACAATCTTACCCTCGGCTTGAACTTCTCGATGTTCAGGAGCGTCTTTGCCCAGCGACATATGTGTGCGGCTGGGGTTGTAATATTCATTGATGTATTCGTCGAGAATGTTATAAAGATGTTTTTCATTGAAAATGATCATGTGATTCAAGCAGTCGCGACGTAGAGTGCCCTTTACCCGTTCGCAAATAGGATTTTGCCAAGGATTTCCGGGCGTCGTTGGCGTGTCTTTCAGGCCGAAGTTTTTGATACAGGCTTTGAATTCTTCGCTGTAAATTTGATCGTTATCTCTGATGATGTATTTGGTGGTTTCATCGAAAGCTAATGTTTCACGTAATTGCTGCATGGCCCATTGTGAGCTTGGTTTGGATGTAACGCCAAAATGAACGATATCTCCGCCGATGGCTCGACTATCGTGGGGCATGGCATTGGCCCCGATGGTTATCTTGGAGCATGGGTCATCAATATCTGGGAATGTGAATCGCCTTTAGCTGGAGGGCAGATGGGGGTATGTCGGCCTTACAGGCCTGAAAGAATGCGGGGGTGGGTTTACCCAGGGCTAATGCATGAAATTTTCATCCTTATTTGTGGCTCATAATCGATGCTAAATCAAAAAAGTTGACATTGTCATCCCCGCGCAGGCGGGGATCTAGGAAATGCAAACCATGATTTTGGCTCGAAAACTGGATTCCCGCCTTCGCGGGAATGACACAATATATGTTGGTAACCGTTCACGGGGTGTGAATGTGGATTATGGCCCTAATAATGAAGGGAAAGGTTGATCGGAGAAATGAGCTTGG
>JAEIOG010000130.1 GCA_016342495.1 Phycisphaerae bacterium | reverse complement strand
TATGCTCACAGTGCTGGGATTGGGCCAACAGAAGAAATGATGATTTCCAATAAAAAAATTTCATGCGATTGCCCTGCTTGACACAAGAGTTAAATTATTGGATAATTATATTTCTAAGTGCCAGCAAGCTACTATCGGCAACATAGGCTATTTGGCTAATGTCATCTTAGTTGCACTTCAAATTAAATTTTTTGAAGTAAACGAGTGGCCAACTCCCACTAACTGAAATTAAATGTTCACCAATCGCTAACGGTGATTATTTAGAACAATCAAATGTAGCTACTAATAATATGGAGATAAGATGGTAAAGAACGCAGTAACAGCAATCGTATGTATTTTCATTATGAATTCAAGCATTTTTGCGGAAATGACTTATTTCGCCCATAACGGCAAACTTGATTCAGTTGCTCAGATCGGGAAAGGCAAAATGGTTGACAGCGGTACCGTTGCCAAAATCACCTCTTTTGGGGATAAAAAGTACGGAGATGCTTGGAATATAGAATTCTCGGGGGTGATGACTGTTACAAAAGCAGGGAAATACGAATTTACCGTTAGTTCTGATGACGGCAGCGCTCTATACATAGACGATAAGGAATTCATTAGCAATGACGGTCTTCATGGAAATGTAAAAAAAGACAATTCGATGAAACTAAAAGCGGGAAAACACCAGATAAACCTCCTTTATTTTAATAATAACGGTGGGCATGCCCTAAGTGCAACCGTAAAAGACCCTGAGGGCACAATCCAAGACCTTGCGTTAGCCTGTTCGGCAAGTAAGAAAAAACTGGACCTATCAGCCCTTAGAGAAGCAGCTAACAAGAAAAAGGCTGCTGAAAATCAGAAAGCTCTCATTGAGATGTCTAGTCCTGAATCTTTGGTGCTCTCAATAAAGCATATCCTGAAAAACAAACCCCGTGAATACAAGAACGGTCGCAATTTCCTAAGGCAGGCCCAGACATTCCAAAAGAATATGCCTGAATTACTGGAAAAGTTAAATTCAGGAGATCCTGAAGCTGCTAAGGCAATAGAAGAATATGGCCAACTAAAATATAAAGCACTGGTTACGGAAAACCCCTTTGTGGATTTCGATGAAGTACTGGTAGTTCTTTCGGACGCAATAGCAAGAAAAAATAACTGGCTCGGAACCCATGTAATGAGGCCTAAGGGTTATAACAATATAATTGCCCGCCTAAACCTGAAAACAGGGGGAATTACAGAAGTTTATAAGCCCAAAGACGGATCGCTGATATGCGAACTGGATCTACACTATGACGCTGATAAACTGTTATTTTCTCAGCCTGACAAAAATAATAAATATCAGGTAATGGAGGTCGGGGTCGATGGATCAAATCCACGTCAGGTTTCAACAATAGAAGGTGATTATGTCCATAACTATGGTGGCATATACCTGCCAAGCGATAAGATTGTTTTCAGTTCAACAGCTCCGATGATCGGGGTACCCTGTATAGGCGGTTCACAATCGGTCCCAAACCTATATCTGATGGATTCTGATGGTCAGAGCACACGACAGCTTACGTTTGAGCAAGATGCTGACTGGTACCCTACAGTGACCGCAGATGGAAAGATCATGTATCTACGATGGGAGTACACCGACATCATGCATTATTACTCAAGGATAATGATGACGATGAATCCTGATGGTACCAATCAGCGTTCAATTTATGGTTCACAAAGTTTATGGCCCAACTCTATGTTCTATGCCCGACCAGTGCCTAATGAGCCCGGGAAATTTTCGGCAGTGGTTTCAGGTCATCACGGTGTTGCAGGAACCGGTAAGCTTACCATCTTCGATACCAACAAGGGTTATGCTCATGCCGATGGCGTGGTTCAGCATATTCCAGGTTATGGCAAAGAAGTTACCCATGTCACTGTAGATCAGCTATACCCAACAGTTAAAAAAGAACTGCTGACAAAATTCCCTGACCTTCAAAACATCGTCACAAAGCTGATTGAAACATACATGCCAAACTCTGCCAGTAGCGGCAAAGATTATCACGAACTTAATAATGACTTCTTTAATAAATGTTACCCTAGACTGCGTGACTACTATCCACATGAGATGGCTCTGGATCTTGACCAGTTAGTTAATGACGTTTATCCGCAGTTCTATCAGCCATATCCTGTAAGTGGTCAGTATTATTTGACAGTTGCTCAATTGACTCCGAAGTCCGACTGGGGACTCTATCTGGTCGATACATTTGACAATTTTGTGCCGATTCAGTCAGAAGCTTCCAATTACAAATACATGATCGAGCCATACCCGCTGAAAAAACGTGAGCGTCCACCGATCATTCCTGATCGTGTAAATCTCCATGACAAAGAAGCTACATGTTATATTCAGAATATTTACAGAGGCCCTGGCTTAAAGGGAGTTCCTGAAGGAACTGTTGACAGTCTTCGAATCTTCACTTATGCCTATGGTTACTACAAACTTGGCAATCACCACCATATTGGTGTTGAAAGTGGTTGGGATGTGAAACGTCTGCTTGGCACAGTTAAAGTAGAAAAAGATGGTTCAGCAATGTTCAAGGTTCCTGCTAACACAACTTTGTCTATTCAACCATTGGATAAAGAGGGCCGAGCCATACAACTGTTCCGTAGTTGGCTCGTAGCGATGCCAGGGGAGGAACTTTCCTGTATAGGTTGCCATGAAGCTCCAAGTGAGCCTCCAGTGGCCAACAGAACGATAGCTTCAAATGATAAACCTCAGCTAATCACCCCGCATCGTGATCGTATCGAGGGTTTTTCATTCAATGCTGAGATACAGCCTGTTCTTGATGCATACTGTGTACGTTGCCACGATGGTACCGACAGCAAAAAGCCGAATTTCAAAGATACAACTATCGCCAGACCAGGTAGTTTTAGTGCGAACTTCAGTAACTCTTACTATGCATTCCATAAATACTTCCGTCGTCCAGGACCAGAAAGTAATGGACTTATGGGCAAGCCATATGAGTTTCACGCTTCTACCTCTGAAGGAATTCAGTTGCTTTCAAAAGGACATTATGGCGTTAATCTGGACGAAGATTCATGGCAAAGACTATACACATGGATTGATCTGAACGTACCATTTTATGGAAGCTGGACAACCACTTACGACGCTAATGAAGGACGTAAACAATATACTGAAGATATCGCTGCAAAGGCAGAAGCTTTGCGTTTGAAATATGCACTGATTGAATCAGACTGGGAATATACTCCTTCTAAGCCTTATCCAGTTACAGTGAATAAAACCAAAGGGCCCGAAAAGAGCGATCCTATCAATGTATCCGCTGCAAACTGGCCGTTCAATGAGTCACAAGCTAAACAATTACAACAGAAATCCGGAGCAAAACAGAAAAAGATAATTGATCTTGGAAACGGACTTGAGATAACGATGGTTCGTATACCGGCTGGCGAGTTTGTTATGGGAAGCGATGAAGATACTCCTCAGGAACAGCCTCGACACAAAGTAAAGATCGAAAAAGCTTTCTGGATTTCTGAAAGTGAGATCAACAATCAATTGTTCTTCGCATTTAAACCTGATCACGATGCCAGCATATTTGACCAGCAATGGAAGGACCACGTTCGTAATGGCTATTATGCAAACTACGATGAACAACCAGCTGTTCGCCTAAGTTGGAATGAGGCAAATGACTTCTGCCAATGGATATCTAAAAAGACAGGAGAAAAAGCTGCTTTGCCTACTGAAGCTCAATGGGAATGGAGCTGCCGCGGTGGAAGCGAAACGGCAATGGCATTTGGGTCGAAGGACTCAGATTTCAGCGTTTATGCAAATCTAGCGGACAAATCAATTGAAAAATTTGCTGTTAGCGGTGTAAACCCTACGTTCCGATCAAATCTCGTGAATAATCCGATCTATGACTATATACCAAGAATTTCTAAATACAATGACAAGCAGTTCCTGATCACTGGCACAAAACAGTATCAGCCAAATGTTTGGGGAGTTTATGACATGCACGGCAATGTAGCTGAATGGACACGCAGTGACTATGTTAGCTATCCATACATGCCGGATAAAAGTAACTCCATGGACTCCGTAACTGAAAAGGTTGTTAGAGGTGGTTCATTCTTTGATAGGCCATACCGGGCGACATCAAGTTATCGCCTGGGATACTCTCCATGGCAGGGAGTTTACAACGTTGGATTCCGCATAGTGATTGAGGACTAATTATGAAATACATCTTATTGATTTTGTGCCTGACTCTGCCACTATTGGCCGAAGAACGATATCTCTCGCCATCCGATATTGCGATATCGGAGGACGGAACTACTCTTTACCTCGCTTGTGCTACCGACAACAGTATACAGTTGTTCGATGTTGAGAATGAAAAGGTAATATCACAATTTAAGGTTGAAGGTGTAAGAGAGATAGCACTGTCTCATGAAGAGAATATACTTTATGCTGCATGCGGTGAGTTTGCAGGCAAGCTTATTGAGATTGATACAAAAACCGGAAAGATACTCCGTAGCTTTTCTGTCGGCCACACACCCATGTCTCCCTTAGTAAGTCAAGATGGCAAAACAATTTTTTTCTGCAATCGCTTTGCTAGAAACGACCAGCCAGATGTACATGCCTTAGATATCGTATCAGGAAAAATTAAAGCTTCAGCTAAGGCAATTAGAGAGCCGATTACCATGAAACTGTCAAAGGATGGTAAGTTTCTTTGGGTAGTTAATCATCTGCCTCTGATGCAGGCAAATCTCGAACAGGTATTCACCTCTTTAAATATCTATAGAAGTGACAATCTTGAAAGTGTCACCAAACTTGATATGCCACCAGGAGCATTTGCTGTTCGAGGCTCGGAAATGAGTAACGATGGGAAATATTTATTTGTCACACACACCATTGGCCGCTTCACTGTCCCAACAACCCATCTGGACCGCGGCTGGATCAATACCAGTGCCGTTTCAATATTCGATGCCGTAGAACAGAAATACCTCAATACTGTCCTTCTCGATGACACGATGCGAGGAGCTGCCAACCCATGGGGAATCACGGTAACAGATGATGATAAATGGCTCTGTGTAAATATCTCAGGCACCCACGAAGTTATCTTCATTGATATAAAAGAAATGTTCAAAAGGATCGATAAAGCTACCGAACCTAAAGAAATTGTAAATGATCTGGCATTTCTCTATGGAGCAAAAACCAGAATAAAACTTGAAGGTGAAGGGGGACGAGCAATTGCAGTAAAAAATGAGTTAATTTATGTGCCAATGTATTTCGCAGACAGCGTCAACTTGATTGAAATGTGGGATGACGGGCCAGGGGCAGCTATTGCCCTGCCACTGAGAGATACGGTCAAACCGGGCCTCGTAAGGTTGGGAGAGATGGCTTTTAATGATGCCAAATTCTGCTATCAAGATTGGCAGAGTTGTGCCAGTTGCCACCCCGATGTCAGGTCCGATGGCACAAACTGGGATCTTTTAAATGACGGTATCGGCAATCCCAAACAATCCAGAAGTTTGCTCTACACCCATAAAACTTCACCGGTAATGATTACCGGTGTCAGACCTGCGGCCGAAATTGCTGTTACAAAAGGATTTTCACACATACAATTTCATCAGGTAACACCCCAACGTGATGCTGCGGTAAACGAATATTTGAAGTCATTGGAACCGGTCCCAAGTCCATATCTTAAAAAAGACGGCAGCTTAACAGAAGCAGCAAAACGTGGGAAAGAGATATTCAACGGCAAAGCTAATTGTGTTAAATGTCATATGCCTCCCTACTATGGAGATAGGTCAAAACACATTTTTGGCCTTGGATCTGATGCTGATCGCGATCGCGAATTTGCAACACCTATTCTGATAGAGTGTTGGCGAACTGCACCATATATGTATGATGGCCGCGCAGTTTCAATTGAAGATGTTATTACTGTTGACAATAAAAACAATTCACATGGCAACACTAAGGATCTCTCTAGTCAAGAAGTAAAAGACCTTGCCGAATACGTAAAATCTTTATAGCTTACCGACAGACAGCACAAACTGTGATTGACAAACGCCATTAGAACCCGCCGACTTTCTTTAATGCGCAAAATCGGCTCAGTAAATTCAGAGGAATTAGTGAAAATATTTACTACTTACCCTTGAAATAATATGAGTTTAGTTTTAATCATAGACATAATGATCTCTACAAAATATTATTACAAATACTATTAAAAACCAATAGTCAAGTTCCCTTGAACCAAGTTCTAATATGCAGACCCCGGACTTCCTCCAGCTGATGCACTGGGAATCCATACAGACCCTTCAGATAACAAAGAAGTATCAATCTCAGGATCAAAAATCGTCAAACTATACCTTTGGCCATCGGTCAAATCATACCAGCTATCCTCATACCTAAAATTCAATATTTCCCGCCCAATCGCGTCGAGAAGTCTTATGCGTTCGCCAGCATTGTCAAGAGCCCCTTCATAAACCCCAGCAATAACACCATCAAATTCAGGATATGCTACATTAAAGGCATCCTGATCACGAACAATTACAATATATTCATTAGAACTCAACTCAATATCATCAAAAGTAAATTCTATGCCTTTGTCAAAACTAACCAGATTAAGATTTATTGACTCTGTTCCAATATTTTGCAGCTCAATAAACTCTGAATTAGGGTCAATACCAATTTCAGAATCACCAGGGTTATACATCAACTCGGTAACTCGCAGATTTTCAACTATCGGCCCTGCTGCATACCTGGCTTCATTCAAGGCTGACCACTTCCCATTATCAAAGATACGAGCTCTAACATGGATTGATTTATCAAATACTATCTCTGTCTGCCCGGAATTATTGGTAACAGCTTTTAACTCCAAATCAAAACTTACATCGCTACTTGAATCTTTGAATTGATGTATTGCCACCGCAATAACATTATCACCTTCAACTAATACATCAGGCAATATTTGACCGCCAATTGGATAAAATTCATCTTCATCAGCGATATTGCCTAATGCCCAGCTTTGATATGTTAAATCGTCAACAGGCATATTATGACGTCCAATTTCCTGGCCATTAATATAAACAATAGCTCCATCATCCATTTTGACTTTTAACGACAAATATGAAAGTGCTCCAACATCTGCAACATTGAAATGTTTACGGAAATAGCTCGCCGCATTTTTCTGTATACCCGATTTTTCAGTATCAGTATCAATATAACCAATCTCGGTTATCTGAGTATCACCATAGCCCAGCTCAGCCAAACCAGATTGCCAGAATTCATCATTATAATCAACCGCGAACCATCCCTGCCCCTGATCCGAACCATCATCCAGATATTTCCATTGAGCTCCTGCATGAATCAAAAATTCAGTTTCAGATGTAAAATTAATGACAACCGCTTCAGGATTAACCTGGCCACCTTCAACACGAGGATCGCTGCCGTCAATCGTATAAATTAATTGCTGGCCACTGCCTGATATCTGTAAACTATCCCCAATTTCAGCTATTCCACCATGTTGGTATTGACCGTTCACATGAAAAACCGGTGCATCAATTAATGGATAAAGATTAGCTTCACGAAAATCCCCAATCATCACCTCGGTTCGTACCGGGAAATAATCATTAATCAGCCTTTGTTGCTCAGGCAACCAAAAATCATTTTTGGTATACAAATAATATGGCTCTGATGAAGACTGATGCATATCACGGCGATAATCACCCCATCGAGCTGATTCAGCAATAACAGCTAAATCAATTTGATTTGCCAAGGCCATCCATCGCTGGCTGCAAGACTGCGGTGTTAACACTCCATCATTAAACATAAAACGATGCACATGATCAGCGAAAAGTATTCTAAATTCTTCATTATTGCGCAAAGCTGTGAATAATCGCGTTGGTTTGTCGGCACGATTTACATTCATCACGTTGTCGCCATAAGGATTCTCAAGCGTGCGTTCAAAATCCCAACTGAAGAATTTGTATCCCTGGCCTTGTTCTCGCAATCGTGCTGCATACCAGTTACCATTATCCCAATCGACATTACCGCCATAGAAATTTAAAATCATATAGTCTATTAAATTTTCTACATCAACATATTGTTTTATTTCTTCATATCCTGATGCATCCTCAACACCAGCATTAGCTATCGACTGAGCAACATTCCATGCATCTTTATTACCATCAACAGGTTCGCTGGAATTAAGCGCATCCCAATCGTCTTTATCTCCTCCATAATAACTGGATGCAAAGGAAGCTTCTGGTCTCTCGGAAGGATTATACAAACCCCAATACAAACCATTGACATAAAGATGAACAAATATACCATGCGGACTTGCCTGCCCCATTGCCAACTGAGTATTGCGGCCCCATTGGTCACGCAAATACTGAGCACGAATGCGCTGATCCGGACTCCAATGATGCCAAGAATTGTTATAGCTACCACGTAATATAATAGTATCAAATTCACCAACCGCATCATCACCAAACAGTGGGAACTTCAGCTTTGTCGCACCATATATATCTTTGAATAATAAACGAAATGAATGTTTGGGGCAATTCCGAGGCTGCCGGCTGGCCCCGCCCTGAATACGTAATCCGCAATCAATCTGAAATTGCTCCTGGTTGGTAGTATCAAAATATTCAACTGATGCCGGTCTTTCCCAAGCAATTCCTTCACTTATCGTATTAAGATAAATCCCTGTTGTCGGGTCAAAAAGATTATCTTTGTCAGTTACAATTGACATTACAGGCAAACTCAATAAAGCCAGATGCATTATGTCGCCATAGGCAGGATTAGAATAAATTTCAGCATCCATTTCATAATCAGCCGGAAAGCCACTAAAATCTAGTGGATAATCAATTGGTGCCTGCTGATTAATTACATCTACAAAGAAAATATATGTTTGAGTATCAACATTACTGGGCTGGAACCCTGTTTTAAATGCAGCCGCACGCAAAACAGTTGTTGTGGAAATTGGAATCGCATTTGTATAATCATAGCCATTGTCCAGAGTGGGTTCACTACCATCAATTGTATAGCGAATATGAGCATCTGAAGTCTTACAGCTTATTTCCAGCATGAACGTTTCATTATAATAACCGCGTTTATGTGAGAATTTAGTATCGCCTACAAAACCTTTAAAGAAATCGACATTGGCCTGCCCTGGAGTTGGTTGACCGAAATATCCTTCCACATTCTTGACCAAACCATAAGATATATCAACTTGTTGAGCTGGGTACTCATTATTATAATCCTGTAAAACAGTCATGCCGTCAGATGCTACCAAAGCTAAATATTCACCTGAGGCACTTAGCTTGAAATTGGTATGTAGATATCCTATACTATCAACATAAGGTTGGGGTTCCTGATTCGACGCAAAAACAATCAAATAATCATCTGGTGCAATAATTGTATTGTCAGGGAATTGCCATTTATTTAGAGCGTTCGCGCTATCGGTTAAATGCCAACCGCTAATATCTACTGGCTGATCGCTTAAATTATATAATTCTATCCAGTCTGAACTATTGCCATCACCATCAAGGATTGTATTATCATTTGAAGCCATAAATTCTGATAAAATAATAGGACCAAGCTGCCTTTGCCAGTTGCCAGCCATTACGCCAAAATCAAGGATATTAACTGTCGTATCCATAATCAAATCGGTTGTAGACCCATCACTTAACCATAACGCAGCAAATATCGACAAGTCATTTAGTCCAACAACTAAATCACCGTCCAGATCGCCATCTAAATATAAACTGGGCGAATCATAAACAGTCACATTAATAGGCTCGATATTAATCAAATGAAAATTTTCATCAGAACTGCTAACACTAAACGAAACTAAAACATTTTCCGTACCTTCAGGTTCATCGTCAGCAATCGCTTTTACTTCAATTACCTGAGGAATATTATAATTTGATTCTGTAAAAACTAATTCAAAAATTTGGCCATTTTGACCCTGTTTTTGCAATACAATATCATCTGAGCTTACCTCAACCGTAATAGTAACATCGGCAGTTGGCTGTTGCAAAAGATTAAGCGTAAAGTCGTCAGAAGTGCTGAATTTTTCTTTAACTTCCGTTGATTCATCCGACTGGATAACTTCAATTGAGTCGCCCCGTGGGCTATATAATGAAAGTAATGCATTTTTTAACAGGGTTTTACCCTGATCTGTAAGCGTAGTCATCGGATTAAATTCGTCCATAGCAAAAAACAATCGCTTGTTGCCTGGGCTTTGAGTTGTTCCATCATAATATGGTTGCCCGACATTATCCCATCGAGCAATGCATGTATTTGAATTGCTACCTAAACCTGCCACTGCAACCGCAGCTAAAGGCATTACCGCTACATTAACCTGGCTGCCATTAAAAATGGTTATTGTGTCATCATCATCAACACCCATACCTGCAAAAATCGTGTCACTGCTGTTAAGGACAACAACATCACTCTGACCACTAATAAACAGCATAGCCCCACCTAGCCAATCCCAGCGTACATCACGCACAAGATATGCGCTATGATTTATCATAGGCGTGCTGATTGAATTCCATAGAAAGACTTCATTTCCATCATCATAGTCGCCGCTACTACTTTTACGAGCAATGATAATCAAGTCGGCAGCTTCAAGCTCGGCCAACATCTCAGTATTACCATCTAATAAAGCATAATTGCCAACTGTAACAGTCACTGATTGGCCATATATTTCATATAAATAATCTACGTAACCCTGCTGAGAAAGAGAATCAGATGTGACAAGAATAATTTCCGACGCGATGACCAAAACTGGTGATAACAACAAAATAAATGCGCATAAAAACCATGATGAAATTCTCATTCTCAATTCCTTTGGCTAAAAAGTATCACAAGGCTCGCATCATACGATACGAGCCTTGTGAATCATTCATTAAACATAAATTAGCGAATATACTTATTCAAAAGGCCATTCGCAAGTGCTGTCCTGAGGATTATTGCAACGAAGCCAGTCAGCTGCCATTAGTGCAAAATCTTCCAGGTTAACGTAACAATCTTCATTTATATCACCAGCCATCAACAGGCCAGCATCAATAACATCCTGACAAGTAGGATCAGTTACAGTAATAACAACATCATCAGTGATAGTTGCCAGTGTATCATCAGCAGAAAGCTGTAATACATATGTTCCTGGACTGCTGAATTTCACAACTGTTTCAACTGCATTTACTGGTGTAAATACTGGATCCGCCGCTGCTTCAGGTTTGGTAACAACCGACCAGGCGATAGTTGCTGCAACAGGATTTTCATCATCAGTAACAATACCTGTTAAAGTCAAACCTGCGGCATTACGTTTATATTCAACATCTTCGCCAGCATTAACACCAGGAACGCGTGGTGCCATTGATGCTAAAGTTTCTACATCAGTAGCGGAAATACCATAATTATAAACACGAAGATCATCAAGGCCACCATTCCAGATGCGTTCAGGCCGATCAGGGTTGTCACCAAGCCAAAGCGGAGAAGCAGTAAGTCCTATCAGGCCACTGGCATCCTGTTCAGTATCTAAGACACCATCAATATACAGACACGCTTTTTCGGTTACTGCATCATAAGTGGCGGCTATATGGTGCCACTGACCATCATGAATGGAACGAACACTATCGATACGAGCAGTAGTCCCTTGTACCTTAAAATGGACTCTGCCATCAATACCTGCTGAAGCAGCAGACAGTCTGTAACTCTGTTCACCTTTACTTATGATACCGCTATAATCACCCAAAAATTCACCATCACCTCTGACCCAGGCTGACATAGTTACACCTGTCTGCAAATCAAAAGCATTAGGATCAGCAACATCGGGGGTAATTTCAACCCATGAATCTCCATAAAAATCTAAAGCCTGAGCTCCAACCCAGCCGGGAGTAATAATATTTGGATCTTCAACTAAAGCAGGAGTTAATAAATCATCAGCTGCACCAACAAATGTACCATCATGATTGCCAGCATCATCAGCAACGGTAACACCCGGGGTGGATGCCATGCTGTCAAAGCTCCAAAGAGCTACAAGTTTATTATCTGCAGGGTCAGCAACCGTAACTACCATAACATCACTTGCAGTTTTATCTCCATCAGTACCTGTCAGTTCCAATTCATATGTACCTACGGTATCAAAGCTGACAATAGGATCAACAATATCAGTAGCACTGAAAGTAACATTGCCAGGACCACTTATTTTCACCCAGCTAACAGTTACATTAGCAGGTTCTGGCAAACCATCATCGATTACTGTGGCAGCCAATTGTAAATCAGTACCAACCCAGTTAACTTTATCTGCACCAGCAGCAACCAGTGGTGTACGATTAAATGTAGCGCCAGACATTTGATACACGGCATTCAAAAATATCAATTGCCCTTGAGGTGTCAAATTCATTGTACCATCACCAGCTCCACCGCTTTCTCCACTTGCGAAATACATACGAGGTCCAGCAGCAAATTCACCACTGCCTGGATAAAATTCCTGATTAGTCTCCCAGCGTACAATCCAGGCATACGGGGCTGCTTCATCGTCTCTTTTGGCAATTAAAGTTCCATTTCCCACATCTGTTACTGGAACAATTGTAATAACGCCTGCTTGACAAATATCAACAGTTTGGGTTTCATCTAATTCCACAAACTGAAAAACCGGATCAGAAGCATCAACGGCAACCAGATCATAACTGGTATTAAAAGTACTCCCTGAATCAAGCCATTTCCAGCGATTGTTGCGTGGAAGATAACCATTCTGCTGGATCAATGGCGTGGTAATCGAATTCCACAGCTTAACTTCTGCTGCATTGCTTGCATAGGCACCACTATTGCCGTGGCGACCAACAATAACCAGATCAACAGCATTCATCTGATCAACCTTAGCCTGATCTAATGTCTGTTGCCCTTCAAGTCGGGTAACAGTATAACCCTGAGCTTCCAGAATATCTACAAAGCCCTGATCATGCGGCTCGGTTTCGGTAATACAATCTGAAACCCAGATAATACTTTGTCCCTGAGAAACACCTATCAGGCAACACAACAACATTAATACAACTACAAATTTCTTACTCATGAGAAGTCCTCCATCCAAAAAAGGATTTAATAAGTTCTAGCCGTTACGCACGACTATTTTGTCACTCTATTTAATTTTAGTTACGAGGTAATTTAACACCATAACCTCTAATCATATATTCTAAATCAGGGTTGTCGGGCTGGGTTGCCGATACACTACTACGAGAGGCACTAAATTCCAATGTGCGTTCATCCTGCCAGCGTTTGTTTTCA
>JAEIOG010000129.1 GCA_016342495.1 Phycisphaerae bacterium | reverse complement strand
GTTCTGTCCCTGGATTTTCTTTACCCTTTGCTCTTTTTACTTTTACCCTTTTATATCCGAGCGAAGCGAGGATCGAATTTAAAAATGGCTAATGAATTAAAAATAATACAGGATTTTTACGACTTTATGCTCTGGATGATAAAGCATATAGAGAAATATCCTCGCCACCACCGCTATAGCCTGGGTTTGGCGATGGAAAGTCGCATGCAAAAGATTCTCGAGTTATTATTAAAGGCTAAATATCACAGGGGTAAGAACGATATATTAAGTGATGCCAATATTGAGCTGGAAATATTAAGGTTTCAGCTGAGGATATCTAAGGATTTGAAAATATTAACCGTTAAAAGCTATGGCTATGGTTCAAAATGCCTACTGGAAGTCGGCTCACAAGCCGGAGGATGGTTAAAAAGCAAATGAAACGATATGGCAACTTATGGGATAAACTAGTCAGCTGGGACAATCTGGTTCTGGCTGCCTACAAGGCGCGCAAAGGCAAGCGGGCCAAGGCTTGCGTTCAGCGCTTCGAGTTCAATCTCGAAGCTGAGCTTTTACAATTACAGGATGAACTTGTAAATGGCATTTATATGCCGGGTAATTATGTGACCCATTGGATAACCCGCCCCAAAGCCCGTAAAATCTCCGCTGCTCCCTATAGAGACAGGGTACTTCATCATGGGATGATGAATGTACTGGAGCCAATCTTAGATAAGCACTTCCATCCCGACAGCTATGCCTGCCGTAAAGAAAAAGGCACCCACGCAGCGGTCGATAGACTCCAGCATCTGATAAAACATAATCAATATGCTTTGCAATGTGATATTCAGAAGTTTTTCCCGAGCATTGACCATGAAATTCTTAAAGGCATATTCAGGCGATTGATTAAAGACCAGAAACTCTTGAAGCTAATGGATATGATCGTGGATTGTTCCAATGAACAGGAGGCGGTCAATAATTATTTCAAAGATGATGATTTGTTCATGCCTTTTGACCGTCGCTGTGGATTGCCCATCGGCAATCTTACCAGTCAGTGGTTTGCCAATTGGTATCTAAGCGGGCTGGACCATTATATTACCAAGCAATGCCACTGTGGCAGTTATGTCAGATATTGTGACGACTTTATCATTTTAGCAAAAGATCGTGCAACTCTGATCGATTTACGCAATACGATTAAGGATTATCTCGATAGCATAAGGTTGAAGATGCATACCAATAAGAATTTCATCCGACCAGTTAACTCCGGTTTAACTTTCACAGGAATGCGTATTTGGCCTTATTATCGACTTTTACGTAAGGATAATATTAAGGCATTTAAGAAAAGAATTAAGTGGATGCAAAAGGCTTATGCCTACAATTTAATTGACAGGGGTTATATCCAGCCAAGACTTGCCAGCTGGATTGGCCATAGTAGCCACACAAATAATTATAAGTTGCTTTGCCGATTGTGCAAAGACTGGCGATTTAAGAGGGCAAAGCCGGATGAGCTATCGCGTTATCCGCGGCGGCAGCTGGAACAACAACGCCAACAACTGCCGGGTTGCCAATCGCAACAACAACAACCCGAACAACACCAACAACAACATAGGGTTCCGGGTGTGTCGGTGAGTTGTTCTGTCCCTGCATTTTCTGAATATGCCCGGAATGATAATGTTCATGGATATTATCAGCGTGGCAGAGAAAATCCTCGGCGATGTCCTGAGCTGATGGGGAATGTTTCCCATAGCCAAATTTCAACGAGGCCGGATGCAACTGGTAGAGATAAAATCGAAGGTTCCATCTGGCCGATTAAAAAAATAAGCCATCTGGCTGCTTGATAAAATAACAGAGTATTTCGATAAACTAATTCGAAGGAGTATAATGATGAGTATCTTAAAAAGAACACTAACGCTAATGTTGATCCTGATAGTATCTTGTGCAAACACCTATGGCGGTACAGGTTCGGGGGTGTCTAATTCCTTTACGATTGATAATCGAGAGAATAATTTAACTCTCAACGGAACTGTCACAGAAATCGATTCTCAAGGACTTACTCTTGGGGTTCTTCAAGGTGCCACTATATCTATTGCCGGGCAAACCACCATTTCAGATTCGGTGGGACGATTCAGTCTCAGCGACTTACCCGTCGGCACTTACACTTTGACAGCAGAGAAAAGCGGTTATTATATCTCATCAAAGGAAATCACACTTAATGAAGGTATGACCTTTTTTGAAATTATAAAGTTGCAGCTTAAATCCGGTGAACCAACGGCGTACGATATTAAATCTCCAGATGGTAAACATATAATCGAAGGTGTACCAGGCGATCTCTCATTTGCCGCTATGATAGATTGGAATGGTTCATCGGGACAAGTGTATGTCAATGCCAATGGCATCCGTCATCAGGCAACTGTTGTAGATTTAGGAAATGGTATTGCTCAAGCAATGATATCGATTAATGCTCCAACTTCAATTTCCACTTGTAACGAAATGACCATTGAGGTAATTAATGGTGAAGGTCTATCAACTGAAATCAATGCGGGTGTATATTTTTATCCTATGCCGAGAATTATACCGGCCTGGTATAAGAATAATATACCATGGGTAGTTAACAGTAACACACTTAGTTTTTCATATAATAAAGACTGGACACCATGGAAAGCTCAAATTCCGTCCGGTGTGTATGAAAGTAAAGCTGAGCTTAGTTTGAATGGTGCGATTAAGTATGATCTATTTACCGGTACTTTTAATGGGTCGATGGGTGGTAATGGGACATATAGCCATACAATAGGAATTGCTAATATTGAAAATTTTGGAGAAGGTACGCTCTCTTTTAAGGGGGACTTAGATATTGGGCTGGCTGGTTGTAACTCTAGGACAATAAAACCGTCTTGGGAAGTAGCTTTAGGTGGAAAATCTGGCCTTAGAGGTCCAGTTGTTACTATTGTACCTGTGATATTTCCCCCATCAGCGCCGGCAATCAATGGATTACTTAAGGTATGGGGTGTTAAAGATGTAATGAAGGCTCTGAAGCTTGAGTTGGCACTTTTTGGCAATCTAGCCCTTGCAGGCAATTACGATAATGGTTGGGGGGATGGTTTTTTAGGTACGACATCACTAGATATATCCGGCACTCTCGGCATTGAGGGGAAGGCTTATCTTGAAATTTCTAAGGCCAAGGCAGGTGTGTATGCAGGCGGCAGTGCAACTCCAAAATTTCAGGTACAACCCGAATGGGCATTTCAAGAAGCAGTCTTTAGGGCTTGGGTTGGTATTTTCGCTAAAGCTCTTGGCTTTGAATTTAAAGATGAATTTGCAGCCGAATATACATGGAGCCCTGCTTCAGGCACAATGAGTTTGATGCGTTCATCCAGTTTGTCCCAAGATGCTGTCGAGGGAAAAGCACCAGCATGGCAGCCAATAGGTTCTGAGTTGCCGAAATGGGGAAAAACCAATATTTTGTACCACACTGCATCGAATTTAAAAGCATTAAACAGTTTCGCATCTGCTCAGAGTGAGCCTGGCTTTGAAGAAGAGCTACTTGTTGAAAATGTCACCCAACTTGCGAGCCCCTCAATTGTTTCAAATGCAACTGGCTCAACAGTTCTCTTTTCATTGTTTGATACTAATAAACCATGGCACAGTGCATTTGATATATCATCCATAAACAAAGATGGGGCAAATCCCTGGACACTGTCGTTGGTGACTGATGATCTGGCATCTGAATTTACCCCTGAAATACTATCTGTCGATGCAGAAACTGAATTAGCTGCCTGGGAAATAGTGATTGGTGATACTTCAGAGGCTCAGGAACCTGGCGAGGTGACACCACATCTGGAAATTGCGACAAGCTGGTATGATCATAATACAGGCACATGGACTATGCCTGCTTACCTTACAGCGAATGCTGAAGTTGACCATAGTCCTCAGCCAGTTAAATATGGTGCAACACAAGCGGTTATCTGGATTCACAATGCGGATAATGAAATGCCAGGCAACCTAACTAATGGCGATAGTATTATGATGTCTGAGTGGACAGGTTCCAGTTGGTCTATGCCACAAACATTGTGGACCCAGGCCAAAGGGGTATTGGGTTATTCGTTTGTTGAGGATGCAGATAGCGAGAGTCACCTGATATTTACTGTTGATGAAGATGGTGATAATGAAACAAAAGACGATTGTGAACTTTATCTACTATCAACCTCCTCAGGTATATGGCAAGCGGCTGTCAGGCTGACAAATGATGGCGTGGAAGACTCGATCCCTGTTCTAGTGTCTTCTGGAGGTTCGCCAATGTGCGTATGGAATAGTGATGGCGATTTACAATATTCGCTGTTAAGTTCGTGGTCTCCAAAGATTTTATTTACCGAATTTACCGTTTCAAATAAGGCGGCATCACTGGCTGGTCAGAGTATGCCGGGTGGCGCTGCCGTTGCATATACTGCCAAGACTAATGATGGCGTAGATATTGTTGCCGCTTTTTATGATTCAGCTCTTGACACCTGGTCATTGCCCAGACAGTTGACCTTTGATGACCATGTTGAGACAAGTTTATCACTGAATTATGAAGGAAGCGACTTGGCGATTGCCTATCTTAAAACGCAAACAGAGAGAAATAATGTTGATATCGAACTGGAAGGTGAGATATACCATTTAGAAAACATACCGCAACCTGCCAGAACGGACATTTATGTGCTTAATCATCCGATAGGCAATGACATTGCGGTCATGGATGATCCAAATCTGGTTGTTCCGTCAAATCCCGCCCTAGGCTCTTCGGCAGCCCTTACTGCTCTAATAGAGAATCGTGGTGATTTACCGGTTGAAAATGTTCAAGTTGCTTTTTATGTTGGTGATCCGCAAAGTGATGGCGTACAGATAGGCACTACCCAGGTATTATCCGGCATGCTCCCTGCGGGTGCAAAAAATAGCATCACAGTCGATTGGAATCTTACTTATGAGCCTGGTTCCAGGGATATTTATATTGTTGTCGATCCGGACCTTTCTATCGAAGACCGTGACCGATCAAACAATACTCTATCAAAAACCGTTTCGCTACCCGACTTAGTTATTGAAAATAGTTGGGCAGAAGAAATTGGACCTGATAGAGTGGCACTAATAGCCAAAGTGGTTAATACAGGTGTATTACCAGTAGGTGATTTTGACATATCATGGCGATTAGGTTCTGAAATTGGTGAAGAAATTGGGATAAGCTCAATACCGTCCTTAAAAGTTAATAACACCTATGAAGCTATCTATAATTGGACAATTACGAATTATGTATATAGAGATCAGCCGGTTATGGTTTATGCTGTTGTCAATCCAAGTGAAGATGTTGTTGAATTTGACAAAATGAATAATTCGCATGGGTCTATCGTTACTAATTCCCAAGCCTGCTTCACAAGTGATATTAACAGTAATGGAGTAATCGATATTTTTGACTTGCAAATCATGATCAACCAATGGCTAGATGTGCCTGAATATCCATCTGCGGATATTGCACCTTATCCACGCGACGGGCAAGTTGATATTATTGATTTTGCTAAACTATCTCAATACTGGTTGGAAGGTGTTGAATAATAAAAATTGATAATATACTTCTAAAGTGTAATATAAATACAAATCCAGTTTCATAGATATTGAAACTTATCAGGATAATGAGGATAAAATGAAAAATAATTTAATCTTTGCACTGATCCTACTTTTTGGTTCTACGTGTTTTGCTAACAGCAACCCTGCAGTAACCAATGTAACGGTTAACCCGCAATCCGATGGCAGGATATATATTTATTATTGGCTGGCCGATGCCGACAATGATATCTGCGAGGTATCGATCAAAGTCAGTGCTGACGGCGGGGACACCTGGACGATAACGCCATCACCCTCGGCATTAAGCGAAGCAATCGGCCAGGTTGCCCCCACCCCCGGGGCCAAGCGAATAATCTGGGACAGCAAAATCGACCTTCCCGGAGTCTATGGAACTAATTATAAGGTAAAGCTCACCGCTGATGATGGCCAAAGCGATGGCCCTGATGGCATCATATTTGCCAATATCCCCGCTGGCACCTTCCAGATGGGCGATAACTTAGATGGGATTTCAAATTCACAGCCCGTTCACACGGTCACTTTAAGTGCCTTCCAGATGAGCAAACATGAAATCACCAATGGCCAGTATTGCCAATACCTCAATGCGGCTCTGGCAGCTAATCAGATAACTGTCTATAATAACCGTGTTTATGCCAAAAGCGACACCAGCCATTCATATCCATACTTTGATACCACAGCATACAGTTCATATAGCTATATCGGCTATTTAACTGGCAATCAGGAGTTTAACGTATTTAGTAAAAATGGCCGGAGTATGCATAATGACCCTGTCGTCGAGGTCAGCTGGTATGGGGCTGATGCCTTTTGTGACTTTTATGGTTATAAGCTACCCACAGAGGCTCAATGGGAATATGCCGCCCGAGGCGGCTATTCTGGCAGGCGTTTCCCCTGGGGTGATACCATTAATCACAATTATGCGAATTATCGAGCCAATGGTAGTGCTTATTCTTATGATAATAGTTCATATACCTCATATACCTATCATCCGACCTGGAATGATGGCACTTATCTCTATACCGCTCCGGTGGGCAGTTTTCCAGCTAATAGCTATGGATTATATGATATGAGCGGTAATGTGTGGGAATGGTGTGCAGACTGGTATGGTAGCTACCCCAGTGGATCGGCAACTAACCCAACTGGGCCTTCCACGGGCAGCTATCGCGTTATCCGCGGCGGCAGCTGGATCAACGTCGCCGACGTCTGCCGGGTTGCCAATCGCTACTACTACGGCCCGTACTTCACCATCAGCCGCCTAGGGTTCCGGGTGTGTCGGTGAGTTGTTCTGTCCCTGGATTTTCTTTACCCTTTGCTCTTTTTACTTTTACCCTTTTATATCCGAGCGAAGCGAGGATCGAAATTTAAAATTGAGATAAATATGAGTCAGGAATTAAAAATAATACTTTAGCTATTTGGACCAAAACAGCATGGAACGTTAGTGACATGCTAAAAGCTTGTGGTTCCATTTGATGGTGATTAAAGCAGTGTTAGTTCGGTAGGATGGGCAACTACTTTGCCCATGCTGATTAAAATTTTTATGAGCTAAACAAATACCGCGTACTTTCTTACTTTCACATTTTCATACTTTCGCACCAATCCCATGAGCAAAGCCCGGTAGGTTAGGCGAAATACAAGGGTGGGCCATGCCCACGCTGGATGAAATTTGTTGGCTTTGGCATGCAACTGTTTGAAATTCTGCTGGCGATAAGAATGTGTTTGTAATACAATTGGTTATGGTGTTCGCTTCGCTCACGGTATTTTTGTATCCGCGTGGGCACGGCCACCCTACCTGGCTTGCGTGTTGGTGTCTTTTATAAATTGAATCAAAACATGCCAGAGCAGAAAACCCTTTACAATCATTTGTCACAACCACGATATGGTGCAGCCGGCAGCAGCGCCCAACGGAAGCGGCAAATACCAGTAATAATCAACAACGAGCCGGGTACAGGCTCAGCCTGCCTTCAAGCTGGGTGCTACGCGCACGGCGAGATATCGGTTGGTTTTGACATGGTTTTCCGGCGTCGTTGCCGCCTTGATTTTAACGCCTGCGTGTTGGCATCTTTTACAAATTAAATCAAAACATGCCAGGTCGAAACCCCTTTACAATCATTTGTCACAACCACGATATGGTGCAGCCGGCAGCAGCGCCCAACGGAAGCGGCAAATACCAGTAAAAATCAACAACGAGCCGGGTGCAGGCTCAGCCTGCCTTCAAGCCGGGTGCTACGCGCACGGCGAGATATTGGCAATGCCGAAGAGAAACCCTTTACAATTATTTAGCTCAACCTATCAAATGATCCAGTCGGGTGCAGGCGGCAACGACGCCGGCGAACACCAGTGAAAATCAACAACGATGAGGGTGCGGGCTCAGCCCGCTGGTGGGCAGGCTGGAGCCTTTTTCGTTGGTGGCGATTATGCGATAGATTTGGTGCTTATCATTTTGGATTTGTTTTGGCTGCAGCTGATAATAATTATCATAGCTAACTCCGGCCAGCTGCCATGGCCCGCTATAGTCGGCGGGCCGCTGTTGAATTATATAGATACAGACCGGGCGATGTTTATTGACCTGGGGCTTTTTCCAGCTCAGTATCATATTATTATCGCTGTCCATTTCCAGATGCAGACCAGATGGCGGCAGCGGCGGCTGAATAGTGGCCGGTTTGCGACGCTGATTAACTCCGATATAATACATATTTTCGGGCTGAGCTGAGGTATCGACCCGGGCCAGACGAATCTGGTTTTTCATTATCGATTTTAGTTTATCGATAGCGGCAGCTTTGGCATTGGCGGCTTGTTTGGCATTGGCCTGGGCTATTAGATAGGCAGATGAGGATGCCTGAAAATCTTCTAAGGCATCTTTGACAATATCGGGATCGCTACTGGGGAAAATCTCCGGGTGCGATTCGATCCCATCGATCATATTCATCGCCAGGGCAACCACTTTCATATTAACTCGCGGAAACTCAGCCATAGCTATTCTCCAATTAAATTCATATTATCCACAGATTCACACCGATTTTCACAGATTTAATATGATCTATTCTCACGCCCTTGAGCTGATGTCAGGTGAAAACTCTAAGCCACAAAGGAAATTGAAATCAGCGTTTATCCGGCAAATCCGCTTCATCAGTGTTCTATACTTTTATACTCATCACAATTGAGTTTGTCGGTTTTGTTTACCTATAAGTTCATATGTTGTAAAACTTTAGCATTGGCTCTGCCAGATAAAATTATACCCTTTGGATATAGTTTAAGTTTTGCCATTAATCACTATTAATATTATCGACACAGAAAGGGTATAATTTGAGTATTATTTACTTTGGCCCAGCTGGATAACCGTCAGCTTATAGGCCATAAGTTTTGTAATAACAAAGGTTTAAGCTGGATTAGAGCCTGTCTGATTTAGCATAAATTAAATTCACATCAACCCGAATCAAACTTGCATTTATCGGATGTAAACTGGCAATCGCCAGCTTCAATTTGGCAGTTGCCAGAATCAAATTGGCATTAGCCAGAATCAATTTGACATTAGCGAGAATCAATTTTTCATTAGCAAGATTCAATTTTGCACTAGCCATATTCAATTTCACATCGATAAAATTCAAACTTACATCTGCCATATTCAATTTTACATCTATCAAATGTAAGTTCGCATCTGCCGGATTCAAATTAACATTGCCCCGATGTAAATGACCTTTAGCCCAGATATTTCCGTGCCATCTGAAATCTTGTGGGATTTACCGAAAACTCTAAACCCCTCCCCATTGTCTTGACAATGGGAAGGGGTTTATTGCTTTAAGGAGCAACCCCGAAATCACTGACAACCACTTAGGATGCCGTGTGTGTCGGTGGGTATTTATCCCTCTGATATTGGTAGGTCCCTTTAGATTATAACAGAAAAATAGAGACTGCAACATAATACAGCCTCTATATCAATTATCTTCAATAATTACTTCCTGATATACCCCCAACTAGGATATCTAGCCATTCCATCGGCCTGAGAAGTCAACTGCGTCAAACTAGAACCATCGGCATCCATGATCATTAAATTCGAATATCCACCAATGTCTCTTGTGAAAATAATCTCCGAATTATCTGGTGAGAAACATGGTTCCATGTCATGTTTTCTTTCAGTAAATCCATCTGTACTTGTTAGAGCTACTGCATCAGTTCCATCTGAATTCATTCTCCAGATATTGTGGCTGTCACTGGTTGTTGATCCATTGGTACTTTTATGCCATACAATTAAACTTCCGTTACTAGAGATATCTAAGCCACCGTCAGACAAATTGTCATCACTAGTAATGTCAGTTTGAGAAGAAGTAGATGCATCATATTTTCTGATAATTGAGTCATATGCCCAGTTGCTAGTCCAAAATGCAAAGTATATAACATCCGGATTAGTAGGATCAATTGTGAAATTTGTACTCTGATCACTGGGATTATCCAAAAGCACACGTGCATTAGTGCCATCGATATCAATTGCTTCGATAGTGGTGTAGGCAGTCCTCACGCCATTGCAATATGCGATACTCGATCCGCTTGGGGTCCATTGAACAGCACTTACACCCCATTCACTACTAGAGAGACTTATTAATCCCCTAACGTTAGAGCCATCAATATCCATAATGCAGATTGTCTTGTCTTCTGCCACAAGGTACGCAATCATTGTTCCATCAGGTGAAATTGAAGGATAATATTCATTCTCGCTTGGAGTATCTGTAATCTGTGTTACTTCAGTGCCATCAGGATTCATCATCCAGATGTCCCAATTCCCAGACCTGTCTGATGAAAAGAATATTTTCTCTTCATAATCCACGCAATCACTGTCATAAGGATTTCCGCACATCAGCCAATTAGAAGCTAAAAGAGCAAAATCTGTCAAATCTACATAACAATTACCATCTATGTCGGCAACAAGGTCCTTGTCACAAACATAAACATAGAATAACCCTTCCATTTCATCATAAACAATTTCACTGTCAGAATTATCAATAATACGTAATGCATATTCTCCTTCAGTAGCATCTGAGAACAGGCAAGTTTCAGCTAAAGAATCGACAGTTGCGATAGTTGTCCAGGTTTCTGATCTCTTTTCTTTAATCTGGATATCAACATTTATCGATGGGCCAACAAAATTCCAGTTAATATCAACATCTGATCCTTCAAGATAGCTATTGCCTGCATTATTATCAATCACTGCAAAAGGATCGTTCATACTAATTGCAACAACAGAAACATTGCCATTTTCACTGCCAGCAAAGACTGCCTTGCAACCTTGGCCCCAATCAGCAACAACAGAATCAGACCAGAAAACATTGCTATTTAAGATTGTTTCCCATATCCCAGTAGCAAAATTATATACCTCGATTGTACCTTGGTCGGATGCTATAATTAATTCATCAACACCATCGTAATTTACATCAAAACCAATCATTGCAGTTACATTTATATTTCTATTCCCAAGAGATGTTGATGCATACAAACCTGTTGATGAATCATATGCTATTAAGATAATTTCTTTATTATCTCTATTAAAAACTGCTAGTTCCATTGATTGTGAACTGCTATCAAATTGCCCATCAGCAAGAACTGGATAAAAAATATAGTTGTTCAATTCAGTAGATGTATTATCATCGTTCAAAAGAAAGACACCTTTAGGTTCGTTATTTATATAACCTGAATATACAATATCATTTACACTGTCACCATTCATGTCAGTAGATATTATGCATGTTCTCATGTCTGCATCGCTGTTCGAAGCTAATTGAGTCACATCAAAACCAGCACCATTCCAGGTAATTTTACCAAGTTTGCTGCGATTGTTGAAATATATTTCATTTCCATCAATGCCATCAATATCATCAATAACCTGACCAGTAAAATACCCATGATTAAGCTCGTCATAAGAGTGATTTTCAATCTTATTGAGTGATGTGTCATATCGTAAAAATTCGATGCTTCCATCAATATTACCTTGATCATGTCGATTAATAATAAGCCAGTTATTGCCGCCAAAATCACCAATAACCGGGCTAATGTCAGAATTTACTGGTTTGTTGTTTCGGCCGGTATCTATTATTTGTCCAGAATCCCAACCACTAACAGCCTGTTGGAAAACAGCAGTTTTACCTGTACTGTGGTCTTTAGCCATACTTACGATTAAATCCTGAGAAACATTATTATTGATATCACCAAAAGTAAGATTGACATATTGAGCATCGGTGAAAATATTTGATTTTTCTAATAGCCACTGGTATTTCACATCAGCAAAGAATGGGGATTCTGTAGAAACCTCTATGTCGTCCACATACCATTCACCAGTATATGTATACTGACCGCCGGCACCTACTTGCACACTGTCGACATCATAATCATTAGTTATAGTTTGCGAAATAAATGGAGTTGTAGAATCGTTTAAATAAGCTTCGATAGTTGGTCCGCCTTGGGCATATCTTGCGTAATGAATAGTGATTGTATTCCAACCGCTCATAGTCTCCAGCCGTAAACCAGTATCGTAATTAGTTCCATTTGTCTGCAGAAAGAAATTATCTTGTGGTATTGATGTTCCTGTTGTTGTGCGACCATGTGAAGCTGAATCGTAATTGTCACTGAATCTAGCAAATTCTGTTCCGTTTGACTTCAAAGAGAGAAAGCCACCACCATCGCCACCGCCATAGCCATCATATCCTGGTCCGTCATGTCCTACTGCATCTCTAAAGTTAACAGCAAACCATATCTCATCAGCATTCCAGTCAGTTCTAGACCTAATTTCTGACCATCCACCGGACCAGTCAGCACCTTTCATAAACAAGCATTGGCTTCCAGAAAGAGGATTGTCAGTAATAATAGTCTTTTCGCCACCGGAATTACTGCCGCTCCAATCCCAGGTATTGCTATCAAGTCCATTTTCGAACCCTTCGCTTAAAAGCACCTGAGCATTTAACATACCACATAACAACAATAACAAAACTGAAACCATACATAGTTTCTTCATGATAACTCCTTCTTGTTAAATCATATAACTATTTGTCAAGTAAATCCTGACCTGCAGGATTTACACATATACCCAGATGCACTCAGTGGCAATCTTAAACTAAACAAACATTATTAGCCCTCAACTACCCATTTTTATAAAATATTATCGTTTTTTCTTGCACAATCGTATCTTAAAAGTTTCTTTTATTAGTTTTCCTTTTGCTGTTCAATAACTGGTTCAAATCTCCATATATCCCATTTACCACCGCGGTTTGATCTGAAGTATATATATTTTCCTTCGTAATCCCAGCATGGCCAGTAGTCTTCCGACCCATTGGTTGTCAATTGAGTTTTACTAAGTCCTTCCGATGAAATAAGCCAAATGTCATGGTTTTGCAATTGTTTTGAGTTTAGACCTTCATTGGCAGAATAAACAATCCATTTCCCATCTGGTGACCAGTTTGCTTGTGAAATCATGTAATCGCTGTTATGAGTAATTTGTGTTTCCGAATTCCCATCAATATCCATTATCCATATTTGGGTCATACCGTTAATTTTATGTTTTCTTAAGAAAAGAATTTTATTTCCATCTGGGGAAATTTTGGGAGCCTGACCTTCACGAAGTTGCGTCGGTAAAGTTCCATTACAGGAAATAGTCCATATTTGAGGCTCATCAGCTTGTTTTTCGGGTGTAGCAGTGTATGCGATGATATCTCCAACAGAAGAACAGAATGGAGAAATATTGTCTTCATGTAAACGCCGGTGAAAAAGTGCAGCGCATGTCGGCGGAAAAGTGTGGCGCTTTTGGGTAAAATATATCCCGTTTT
>JAEIOG010000002.1 GCA_016342495.1 Phycisphaerae bacterium | reverse complement strand
ACGCCATGCCAATACAATGAAAATCATACAAATAAATATTTCCTGAACCATTTATTGCGTTTTTGAGCAAGCCCTAAGTAGCGTGTTTTATCGGCATGGGCAGAGCCCATCCTACAAGTTAGAATTTGGAGTATAAGATTATGCTTTCGAAAAAAATGGTTGATGCTCTCAACGAACAATTAAATGCTGAGTTTTATTCGGCATATCTTTATATGTCGATGGCGGCGTATTTTGAAGCCAATGACTATCCTGGTTTTGCCAACTGGATGGTTACTCAGTTTCAGGAAGAGCAATTTCATGGTAATAAACTGTTCAAATATATAAATGATCGCGGAGCAAGAGTTAAGCTTAAGGCTATTGCCGCACCACCAATAGAATTTGAATCGGTGCTTGCAGTTTTTGAGGAGACACTCGCTCACGAACAGCATGTAACCAGTTTGATTAATAATTTGGTTGGGTTGGCGATTGAAGAAAAAGATTATGCCACTCATAATTATCTGCAATGGTATGTGTCAGAGCAGATAGAAGAAGAAAAGAATGTAAGTGATATATTGAGCAAACTTAAACGAGCCGGTGATAAACCGCAGTTGTTGTACATGCTTGATGATAAGCTGGGCCAAAGAGTATTTACCCCGCCAGTAGAAGAATAAAATATCCACAGTAAATTTGCAACTTAAAGGTCAGTCGTTCGCGGCTGACCTTTTTGCATGCGCTTTTGGGATGAAATAGCTATTGACAGCTACTAATTCATTATGTATAAACGGTTACTTGATTTGGCGCAAAGGTTGACTATTAAGATTAGTAGCTATTGTATATGTTGTTATATGCAGAGCAGGTCAACTATAAATGTAAACGGAAAGGAATTTAAGATGAGTCGCAAGGTATCAATTAAATCAGCTATAGGTGTGATGTTGTTTATGGCTATTGCTCTGACAGGTTGTGGTGGATTAAAAGCACCAACAACAGATATGGATCGTCTGCAGGGAGCATGGACTGGGAAATCCATAAATGATGGCAGTCAATGGGCGATGGTTATTATTGGCAATACGATGGAATGCCAGGGCCCTGGTCAACAGAGCTATGGCGGGACAATTATTCTTGATGAAACAACTGTACCCAAAAGCGGGGTGTTGACAATAACCAAATGTGCCGCTGAACAATATGTTGGAAAAAAAGCGAATTATATTTATAAATTTGAAGATGGTAAGCTGGTGATGGCTGGTACTGAACCGGGCTCAGGCACTAAGCCAACAGGTTTTACTGGTGATAATGGTGTGGTAGCTATTGAATTTACGAAAATGGTTGATAAATCAAAGAAATAGCAAAAATAAACAAGGGCCAGTGAAGATAGCTGGCTTTTTTTATGCGCATTTTTGCCGATTTAGAAGAATATTGACATTTTGAGCTTTTATTTGTATCATTCGCAGTTAATCATAAGTCATGATAGTAATTAGACTTATTAAATTTTTGAGCTTAATCAATGGCTAAATACAGCATAGCATTTATAATTGAAAAATATTTTGAATTTGGCGGCCTGCAACGTGATATGCGGCGGTTTGGACGTGCATGCGCGGCGGCTGGCCATGATGTTAAGGTTTTTACCAGTGATTGGGATGGGGCTGACGATGATTTGCTGGAGGTAGAGATTTTAGATTTTTCCGGTTCGGCTAATCATCGCAGGGTATTAAGTGTGCAGAAGTTTGCTCAAAAGCTGCAAAGTGAAAAGCGGTTCGATTGTATCGTTGGCTTTAGCCGGGTTAAGGGGCTGGATGTTTATTTTGGCGGCGACCCTTGCTATCAAGCCAAGATCAAACGCAATGGCCGCTGGAAGTATAGATTTCTGCCTCGCTATCGAACATATCTGCAACTGGAGCAGGGCGTCTTTGGCCCATGCAGTGATACTGATGTTATGGTTATATCACCAAAAGAATTGGCCGATGTTAAGGAAACTTATAATATTGATCCGGGGCGGATACATCTGATTCCACCGGGTATTGATAAGTATCGGCTGACAAAATATATTATGGACGATCAGCAGCGCAGTGAATTCCGCAAAAGCTATGCCGGTATTGATGATGGCTTTGTGATTTTAACTATTGGGTCGAGTTTTGATACCAAGGGTATTGACCGGGCGATTTATGCAATTGCGGCATTGCCCGAAAAGATAAAAAAAGTTTGTCATTATATTGTTATTGGCAAGGGTGATAAAGATAAGTATCAGGGGATCGCTGATAAGGCTGGCATTGGCAGGCAGATCACATTTACCGGTGGGCGTGAGGATATCGGGGCATTTTATTATGCCAGCGATGTGCTGCTGCATCCGGCGAGGACCGAGACGGCTGGCCATACACTTTTGGAAGCGATGATTTGCCGGTTACCGGTAATTGTAACTGAACATTGTGGCTATGGGCGTTATGTCAAGGAAGCTAACGGCGGGGTGCTCTGTCCAGATCCATTTGAACAGAACCAGCTTAATAATATTTTAAATGATTTTTTAAATGATAAAGCCGCTCGTGAGCAATTAGCTCGCAATGGCTATGAATATACCCAGACTGCTGATATTTACTCGATGACTGATCGTGTAGTAGAGGTAATCCTAAAGCGAGCGGAAAGAAACAGGTTAGCGAAATGATTTATATCGTGGAAAAATATAAAAAGTTTTTTGCTGAATTCAAGGACATTGAAGTTTTCCTGCGAATTGATATAGACATAGTTCGCGATTTTAAGAATCGCAAGACTGGTCGATTTGAAATTGATGGGCAGGGTTTTTATATTAAGAAACATTTTGCCGCTGGATTAGGAGCTGTGCTGGATGAGCTTTCACATTTTCGTAAGCCCCATATCGGCGCAGGCTATGAAAAACTGGCATTGGAAAAACTAAAAGAGCTGGGTGTCGACACCATGGAAGTTGTTGCCTTTGGCAGTGATGGCAAATCATTAGCTAGCCAACGCTCTTTTTTGGTTACGAAAGAATTGATCAATGTTGAAAGCCTGGAAGATACCTGTCGCAATTGGCCAACAGAGCTTCCGGTACCGAAATTCAAACGGAAGTTATTAACTAAGATGGCTTCGATTGCCAAAACCCTGCATGATAATGGCATGAATCATCGTGATTTTTATATTTGTCATTTTTTGCTGGATGTTACCGGAGGGCCGGAAAAATATTTGAATTGTGAACCGAGATTATTTCTGATTGATTTACATCGGGCACAAATTCGTGAAAAGGTTCCGTTTCGCTGGCTGGTGAAAGATATTGGCGGGTTGTATTTTTCGGCTATGGATATTGGTTTGACTCGAGCTGATTTTTGTCGCTTTATTAAAGTTTATACCGGTAAGTTATTACGCGAAACATTCACTGAAGATAAAAGTTTCTGGCAGGCGGTTCAGGCTCGGGCGGTCAAAACTTATCGACGGGATTTTAAGAAAGAACCGGAAAATTTATTTACGATATACCCAAAGGGTATGGCTTAATCTGGCAGAGCCAAGGTTAAAGCCCTGCCATATATTAACTTAAACGCACAAACTCAATTATTATGAGCATATAAAGGAATTATATAAAGATTTTGCAAGCAAATAGAGTTACATGTCAATATTTGAAAAATGCTCAATATGAAGTTAAGGTGCCATTTGTCCTGGAGCTTGATATTGCAGGGGGAGATGCTATGCTTGATTGTGATAAGGTTTTGCGGGTTTTGCCGGGTAAGAGAATTGTGTGTAGCGGACAATACGCAGGGCAGAAAGTGCTGGCCAAGGTTTTTCTGGATGCAGATCGCCATAAAGTTCATTTTGATCGGGAAGTTAATGGGCTGGAGAAACTCAAGGAAAATAATATTTTTTCCCCGGCTATAATTCAGGCATGTGAATCTGATGGCCAATCGGTTTTGCTGACAGAATTCATTGCTGAGGGAAAAGGTTTAGATGCGGTATGGCAAGATTATGCCGGATCGGATAAAATTGATTTTTTGATGAAGCTGATTAAGCTTATCGCTAGAATGCATGATGCCGGTTTGAAACAGGATGACTTGCACCTGGGCAATTTTCTTATTAATCAGCAGGACGATATTTATTGTATTGATGGCGGAGCAATTATAGCTGATGATGGCCCCCTGGATGAAGCTGGCAGTATCGAAAATATTGTTTTATTTTTTGCCCAGTTAAATCGTCAATATGATATTTTTATCCCGCAGGTATATCAGCAGTATTGCTGGACCAGAGGTGGGGAAATTTCGCCTTGTATTGCCAGTGAGATTGTCACAAAAGTTCGTGAGATTAGATCGCAGATAGAAAAAAAATATCTTAAAAAAGTTTTTCGCAATTGCAGTCAATATGTTAAAAAGACATCGGCAACTGATTATTTGATTTGTGCCCGCGATTATTATGATGATAATATGAAAGCTTTCTTAGCCGACTGCGATTCATATATGGATAGGGGTCAATGTCTCAAAGATGGCAATTCGACGACGGTCGGGATTGTCGATGTTGGCGGTAGAAAGCTGGTAGTTAAGCGTTATAATATGAGTAGCCTCATCAAGATTGTGCGTAAGCAATTGCCGTGGCCCCCCAGCAGGATTGAAGTTTCCTGGAAGAACGCTAATATGCAGTGCTTCGCCGGTATTTTAACGCCAAAGCCGGTGGCGATATATGAAAAACGGTTCGGACCATTTAAGGGGTCCAGCTATTTTATTACGGAATATCAGCCGGGGGATGATTGTCTGTTTCAGATGATCGACCAAAAAGATAGAAATGTTCCATGGCGTGATGCGATGAAAACTTTCATGGCAGGAAAAACTTTGGAAGACCTTGAACCTTACTGGCATGGCCTATTAAGCAATTTTATCAAGTTGCAAAAGCAGTTTGGCTATGAACAGATTATTCATGGCGATTTGAAAGCTACCAATTTCATTGATGTTGATGGCCAGTATTCTACGATTGATCTTGACGCTTTGCATCGATGTATGTCGTGGGGGAAATTCAGAAAGGAATTTAATGTAGAATGTCAGCGTTTTCTGTTTAACTGGCGGCTTTGGCCTGAAGTTAAAGATATGGCCCGGGTTTTGCAGTTTGAGATTTTAGCGGAGTTTGGCGATTTTAGAATTGAAGATGTGCTGAAACATAAAATCTGTGATGATGGTTTAAAAGTCTGGCAGTTGCCGGGGCAGTATTGCTTTGATGGTCAGTTTGATATTGATTTGGGAAATAAAGCTTTGGCTGATGCGATGCGGGCCAATGGCCAACCGAGTGAAATAAATGCTGAAATTTTAAAGCAGGGCGTAAGGCGTTCGATTTACCGGGTTGAAATATCTGGTAAGTCTTATGTGATAAAAGCTTTCCCTTTGCAAAGAATGAAAGATAAACGCCGTTATCAGAGATATGCATATCAGGAAGTGGTTAACAATATGAAGGCCCGGCGGGCGGGTTTGGATGTGCCGGGCTGCTATGTTTATTTTGAAAAGAAGAAAATGAATCGGGTCGATAGCTGTGGCATTGTTATGGAGGATTTGGATGGCTATGTCGAACTAACCGACCTTTATCAAAAGGACCAGAATGCTTTGTTGCTGGCGATTCCGATTTTAGTTAAGTTGTATCAAAAGGGCGTTAATCATATCGATATTTCGCCGAGCAATTTATTGTTTGCTTCTGATTCGAATCAGGATGCATGTAAAATAATTGACTGGCAATATTGCAGTTTTGTAGAGCCTTGTAATGATGGGCAACTGATTATGCTGGCATCACATTTTCTTAAATATGCAAAACTTAAAGGTACAGAACCGTTATGGGGAAATTGGCTTAAAGAATTGCATGGGCAAAGTGGTACAGTTATGCCATTTGAATTTTTCCAGAACAATGTAGCAAGACTACAAAATGACAAACTGGCAATCAAGGATCGCTTGAACTTAGATGCCCGGGCTATGGGCATGGGTTAAATCCAGAGCGATTGGAGTTGATGATGAATATAATTAGAAAAATAAAATATGAAATATTATTATATAAATGGCGGCGTAAAGGTCATCGCAAAAAAACTGTGCGTATGAAAGTTGCTAATGTGCTTTCGGTTTTTGAACAATTCAACCGCGAGAACATTCGCTATGTTGTTTTGCGATGGTTTGATGATGTGCCAATAACAGTAGCGCAGGAAGCTACTTATGATAAAGATATTGATATGCTTATTGATGTCGCTGATATCGAAAAGATTGCCTTGATAGCCTGTCAGAATCCCGGGGCAATTAAATGTGACCTGTATGGCATAACCGGAGCCTATGGCACAGCTTATAAAGGTATGCCATATTATCCGCCTGTGTTAGCCGAGTGCATTCTTAATGACAGGGTTATGCATGAAAAGGGCTTTTTTGTTCCGGCACCGAAAACTCATTTTTATTCTCTCGGTTTTCACCTTGTTTATCATAAAGGGCTGGAATCTGGTATCCCGACTGGCTGTGATATTGCAACTGAACCAAATCCAAAACGGCCCTTCAGGCAGTTAATGGAAAACTTTGGTGAAGAATTAGGTGTTGCCATTGAGAAGCCTTATACCCTGCTTGCCCTTCATAATTATCTTAAAGAGCAAAACTGGTATATGCCACCGGATCTGCTGGAGCGATGGCCAAAACAAACAGCTTGGCATAAATTTTTATTGCAGTATGAACGCGGGCAAATGGAACAATGGGTCCAGAAGCTTTCGCATGTGATTGTATTTTTTGTGCGTGAAGATGCGATGGCTCCTGAATATGTAGCTGATATTAAAAGACTGCTGGAAGAAACTTTCGAAATAATTAAAGTGGAAGATTTAAATGAAAAGCAGGTTGCCAGCGTTTCCCGTAATGTCCGGGGTGGTAACTGGATCGAACATGGTAAAAGCACTTTTATTGGCCCGGCGATGGCGGTAATATGCTATGACCATAATCCTCAGCCCTTTGATGACCCGGAAAAAGCCAGAAAATATCCGCTGGTTAAAAATAAGAATGTGTTTCGTAAACATGAAATTCGTAAACATCTCAATGCTGACAAAACTCTGCCGCGTAAACTTCATGCAATGCACGGTAGTGACAATGGTTATGAATCCCAGCATATGCTCAGAGCGATATATGGTGATGAACTGGAAAAAGTAAATCAGGAAATATATGCAAAGATTTCCTCTGATTCCAGATAATTGATTACATACTAAGAATGTCAGCCAGTTGGCCATTATCCCTGAGGTGTTTTACCAGTTGATGGCCACCAATGTCATATTCGTGTACATTGACATTTTTCAAATTTTTTATGTTATTGGAATGTGCCAGATCTCGACGATGGTTGGAAGATACATAAATGTCAACTGAATAATCACCGGGGTTAGATTTCAGGTGTTTTAGCAGGTCATATATATGTTTTCGATAGAAACTGGTTTTCCATGTAGCAAGCATGCGACCCTGCCAACGTCTGTCCCAGTGCCTGATGCGTTTAAGTGGGCCGATGAAAGTTTGTGGGGCAAATGCTATTGCTTTGCCATGGCCTGTCATAGCAGCCATTGCAATGGCTGCGAATCCTCCCATGGAATTCCCGATATAATAAACTTTTTCTGGCTGAAGCTGTTGGATAGTTTCTTTTACATAATCGCCAATGCCATAAATGTCTTTGGCGATTCCTTCAAGACCATTTTGATACCAGGTTTGTGAAAAATCCCGAACGAATAATTTGTTCTGGTTAATAATCTGAGAAGATTTATAGAATTCAAAAGGGGGCATGCCAATACCAGCATTAATTCCGCCAAAGATAAAATATAAATTTTTTGCTCCTGGCACCAGCTCCTGAAGAACTGGATCAGTATTATCTGTCACAACCGGTCTTACCATAGTTTTATTGCCTGTTAATATTATGTTTGTAAAAATTACACGGGATAATCATAGCAGTTTACGAATTGTTTATCAAGTAGCCAACGTCTACCATTTACCGCGTTTTAGGGCATCATTGCCAAATTTTTTACGGATTTCATCCATAGCGGAATCAACTTTTTTGAATTTTTCTTCTTCGGGGTCGCTAAAGAGCATTTGTTGGCCTTTGCCTTGTTCTATTAAATTAGCAGCGCCAAATCCCAGCAGTCTTAGCGGGCCAGCAGTGTGTTTATGCCAGTTATTGAAAATATCTTGAGCTTCCTGTAATAGAACATGTGTAGTGTTAGTAGGTTGTTGCAAGGTTTGGCTTTTTGTAATAGTCCGAAAATCAGAGTAGCGCATTTTCAGGGTAATGGTGCGGGTCTGGAAAAATTCCGCCCTGAGTCTGGCCGATACTTCTTCGACCTGACCCTGTAAAATTTCCAGCAGGGTTTCTTTCGTGTCTATATCTTTGGCAAAGGTCTGCTCGGCTGATATGCTTTTTGCTTCGGTTGCGGTTTCTACATTGCGGTTGTCGATACCCTGAGCAAGATTTAAGATTGTTTCGGTTTGATTATTAAGGATTTTACGCAGGTAATCAGGCGATGTGTTTCGTAGCTGAGCGATGGTTTTAATGCCGATTTTATTTAATTTTTCAGCTGTAACTTTGCCAATGCCCCAGATTCTGGAAATTGGCAGGGCATCGAGGATTTGCTGTTTGTTTTGGTCGGTTATGATTACGAAGCCATCGGGTTTGTCCAGATCTGAAGCGAGTTTGGCCAGAAATTTATTGGGTGCCAGGCCAACCGAAGCGGTCAGCCCAATTTTTTCCTTTATTTCTTTTTTTATGTTTTGACCAATAGTTTCAGCTGAGCCCATAAGTTTTATACAACCAGTGACATCCAGAAAAGCTTCATCTATTGATAAAGGTTCTACAAAAGGGGTGAAATTATGGAAAATATGGTGGATCTTGCGGGAAATTTCGACATAACGTGCCATTCTGACGGGCATTACGGTGCCATGCGGGCAGAGTCTGGTAGCCTGAATCATAGGCATGGCACTATGGACGCCGAATTTACGGGCTTCGTAGGAGCAGGCCGCCACCACGCCCCGTTGTTTAGATGAGCCACCGACCATAACCGTTTTGCCGCGTAATTGGGGGTTATCTAATTGTTCGACGGATGCAAAAAAAGCGTCCATATCAATATGGAGAATGTGTCTTCTGTCAGTCATTGTCGTTATTGTAACCGATAATGTTAAAATGAGCAATCTTGTGCTGTCTATCAATTTATCAAACAAACTATATTTTTATTGTATTTAATGGATGAAAGTAGTAATATTGTTATAGGCTTTATTTTATTCAAATTATCAATATTTGACTAAAATTTGTAAGTTTAGGTGATTTAACCTTTCTTATTTTACAATATGAGAAAATCATTGTGATTTAGCACAATCATGTTATTTTTGCATAATAGAGGAGGCATTATCATGCAATCAGCAATTAAATCCGGGAAATTTACTGTATTAACTTTATTGTTGTTGATGATGATTTTTTCATCGACTTCGTTGGCAGCTGAGCAATTGGCGACCTGGACCAATGCCAATGGGACTAATATCTGGTCTGATCCGACAAACTGGGATATCGGTGCGGTGCCTGTTAATGGCTTTGACACTTATAATGTCGATATTCCGACAGGCTTTACTGTCTATTTTGATCTTGACCAGGCCAGCTTTGTTACCGATTTGTCCCTGGCGTTAGGCAGTACTCTTGTTATTGACCCAGGCACTAGCTTGACCGTGTTAGATGACGCTATTGTTGCTGGTAAAGTCCAAACATCAGGTGCTAACACCCAGTTTATCTGTACATCCGATGGCGCAACTCTTGGAAATGGCGCAACTATTAGTACCGATGGCGGTTCGACGGTTCAATTTGACGCCGCTGAATTTTCATCGACTGCTTTGAATAATCAGAATATTACATTACTATCGGTTGATGGCTATGGCAGTCGCCTGTCATTGCCTGAACTGTTGACAATCGATGCCGGGTTTACCGCCAGCTATCATACCCATACTATTTCAGCAACAAATTCTGGGGTTTTAGATTTGTCCTGGGTAGGTACAATCCATAGCGCAACCAATTCGACTTCATCGCTAAATATCAAGATGGCCAGCGATGGTTATATCAATTTTTATTACCTTACTGATATTGTTGATGGTTATACCAGATTTGATATTGATATCCCGGTTTATAATTTCCCATCATTAGCAACTGCTAATAAAACTACCTTTGATATTCCAACCGGCACTCAGCTTCAGTTTCCTGAGCTGCATACATTTACCAATGGTACAATGAGCATTGCTGATGATGCTGAAATTATAGCACCGAAATTAACTGCTTTTACAAACAGTAGCATAACGCTTAACCCATTAAGAACTTTTATCACTGGCGATATGACCAATATTGACAATTCAAGATTTACTTTAACCGATGGCCATCAGTTTGGTACAGACGAAATTGATGCTATAGCTTATGCATCTACAGGAGTTACAAGTTCATTAACATTATTCAGTGTTGATGGTACAGGTACATTAATGGATTTGTCATCATTACAAAGTTTTGACGCCAGCAATGGCACCTCTTATCGGACACAGACTTTGACTGCTACAAGCAATGGATCAATCGATCTGTCATCTGTCGAAACTGTAAAGGGTATGAGTAATTCAACTTCACGTTTAAATTTCCACATGGATAGCGATGGTCTGATTGATTTGAGTTCATTGCTTGAAATACCATCTGGATATGTTAATTTTGATATTAATATTCCAGAATATACATTGCCTTTACTGCAGGGGACTTCAGGGACTACATTTGATGCCTCGGCGGTATCGATCATTAATCTTCCGGCTTTAACCAGTTTTTATAATGGTGCCCTGACAATTGCCGATGGCGGGACAATAAATGCTCCTGTTTTATCCTCACTTACATATAGTTCGCTAAATCTTAATCCAACAAGGACTTTGATAACAAGTGACTTGACTGATATTGACAATAGTAGGATAGCTCTGACTGATGGGATTGATTATGGAACAGACATTGTAGCAACAAGTTACTCTGCTGCTGGTTTAACTTCATCATTAACTTTATTTTCTACTACTGGCGATGGCACTGTTTTGGATTTGTCTTCACTGGAAAGTTTCAATGGCAGTAATGGCACTTCATATCGAACTCAAACAGTTTCGGCGATTTCTAATGGTAAAATCGATTTATCATCAGTCGGCACCGTTTATGGCATGGGTAATTCAACTTCAAGATTGAAATTCCATATTGATACCGATGCTGATATTGATTTATCATCGCTGGTTGAAATCCCATCTGGTTATTGCACCTTTGACATTAATATACCAGACTATACTTTACCATTACTGCAGGCAACTCATGGCACGACATTTGATGCCTCCGATGCGACAACCATTAATCTGCCAGCTTTGACAGATTTTGACAGAGGCGCTATTGTGATAGCTGATGGCGGAACAATAAATGCTCCATTGCTTAAAACCTTCACTAATAGCACATTGAGTCTGACTTCCGAGACAAGCTTCCTGGTCAATGGCTTAAGTAATATTGACAATTCGCTGATATATCTTTCTGCCGGCGCTGTTTTTGGCACTACCGAAGGCGATAGCATTGCAACAAGCTATTCAGCTACTGGGGTTAGCTCTTCAACTACATTATTGCAGGCCGATGGCCAGGGAACAATTCTTGATCTTTCTTCACTAGAAAGTGTAAATGCCAGCAATGGTACATCATACAGGACTCAAACTATCGCAGCTTCTAATAATGCAGCAATTGATTTTACTAATGTAGGTGTTATTTATGGTATGACTAACAGCACTTCAAAACTACAGATTAATCTTAATAGTGCAGCTGAAATTTATGTTGGTACAGATCTTGATGTTCATAATTATACAACCTTTAATATTTCTGAAAATGATACAGTCTTTACTGTTGATGGCAATTTGAATCTTAATTCAAAAACCAGGTTCTTTGCCAGCCAAGGCGCTAAGGTTAATATTAATGGTGATTTCCAATTTAATATCAATGACGAAGCCAGCTTCATTACCGATACCGCTATTTTCCAGTTTGCCAATGGCGATGTCTGCAGTCTGGAAGTTGCCGGTGCAGATTTGGCTCTGGCACCAACATCAAGCAATTTCGGTATGGCCCAGTTGATCGTTGGCTCAGAAGCTCAGCCTACCAAAGTTATGCTGGTTGACCTTATCGACAATGGCAACCGTGATGGTAAGAATGAAGCTCTCTATCTCTTTGGTAGCGGTAGCCTAAGCGGTTTGCGTATCAAACCCGGCAGCAAGCTTATCATTGGCGATATTGATGTTTATGCTTTTATTGATACGGAAATGGTTCATATCAATAGTCTTTTTGGCCCTGACACTAAATATATCAATTATGATGAAGGGACTATCGCATTAACTGATTTTGACTGTACCTTGCAGTCTGATCTCAATGGCGATTGTTTTGTCAATCTGCTGGACCTGGCGATTATGACCTCTGAATGGCTGCAGGGTGGCGAAGAAGAAATCCCTGAATAGTCTGTGATTTTCAATTACATATAAAGGCTGCTATGAGTTTATGCTTATGGCAGCTTTTTTTTATTGTAAAATGGCTTTATTATTTGTATAAGTTTAGATTGAAATTATTGATTGAATATGAACCGGAGCGATTAGTTGGCGAAAATTGAAGAACATAGTTTGAAAGTATTAGAATTTGGCGCAGTGAAGAAACTTCTGGCCAACTTCGCTACCAGTGACCCCGGACGAATTGCGGTTATGGGGCTTTATCCTTCTGCTGATGCCAATTGGGTTAAAGGACGATTAGCTGAAACTTCGCAACTTCGGAAATTGCTGGAACAATCCGTGCGGGTGCCTATGAAAGGGATTCGTGACCTGAATTTGATAATTGACCGGGTCGGTAAAAGCAAGTCGGTTCTGGAAGCCGCTGATTTATTGAAAATTGCTGAAACCCTCGAAGCGGCTACGCTTTTGAAACAGTTTTTCGAGAAGCTCGACAATGAATATCTAATGCTCAAAAAACTGGCCTTTGGCCTGGGCGATTTTGTCGACCTGGTAGCCGAGATTTTTCGATGTGTGGATGGCTATGAAAATGTGCGGGATCAGGCATCGGAAAAATTAAACCAGATTCGCCGGGCTACCGATGGGGTGAAGACCCGAATCCAGAGAAAATATAAAGCTTTAATGAGCGGTTCGGAGATGGCCAAAGCCGTCGCCA
Source organism: Phycisphaerae bacterium (assembly GCA_016342495.1). GTDB lineage: Bacteria > Planctomycetota > Phycisphaerae > Sedimentisphaerales > SM23-30 > JAEIOG01. Next base: position 80,904 of record JAEIOG010000002.1, on the reverse strand, counting down.
ACGATCAGTTTATTACCCGCAATGGCCGGGCAGTTATCCTGGTCAAAGCTAATTATCGTCATTTGGTCCAGGGTGTTGTAGTCGATCATTCTAATACAGGCAATGCCCTGTATATGGAGCCACATGCTTTAGTAGAGCTTAGCAATGAACTGGAAAATTTGCATTTTCAGGAGCAAAGTGAAATTTCGCGGATTCTCTGGGAATTAACACGCCTGGTCTTAGATCGCAAAGAAGATATTATTCAGAGCATTAAAATTTTGGGCCTTATCGATTTAACTTATGCCAAAGCTAAATTCAGCATGGTTTATAATATGAATGCTCCAGAAGTTGCCCCGGGCCAGATATTGAAACTGCGAAAGGCACGGCATCCGCTATTGTTGGCCTTGGTGATGGAGCAAAATGAATCTATATCAAATGCAGAAAAAGAAATCGTTCCTATTGATGTTCGCCTGGGCGAAGATTTTGATATGCTGCTTTTGACCGGGCCTAACACCGGTGGCAAAACAATAACATTAAAGACGATTGGTCTGCTGGCGCTGATGGCTCAAAGCGGTATGCACATACCGGCCTGGGCTGACAGTTGTATACCGATTTATAAACAGGTTTTTGCTGATATCGGAGATGAGCAGAGTATCGCCCAAAGCTTAAGTACCTTTTCGGCTCATGTAAAACAGATTGTCGGTGTGCTCAATCGGGCGGGTGATGATTCGCTGGTGCTGTTGGATGAACTCGGTGCCGGCACTGACCCAAATGAAGGGGCGGCGCTGGGCCAGGCGATTTTGCAGAGACTTCTGGATTTAAAAGCCAAAACAATTGTAACTACGCATCTGGGCCAGTTGAAGAATTTCGCTTTTGCCACCGACAGGGTGGAAAATGGTTCGGTGCAGTTTGATGTTGAAACATTGCGTCCAACTTATGAATTGTTAATTGGGATGCCTGGCAGCAGTAATGCTTTGGCGATTGTCAGTAAGCTGGGAATGCCCAAAAAAGTTGTCAGTCATGCGAGAAAGCTTTCTAAAAAAGAAGATTCCGCTGATAATGATTTGATTAATCAATTGCAGAATACCCGCGTCCAGACAGAACAGCTCCGCGATGAAGCCCAGGCTAAACTTGATGCCGCCCATGGAATGCAAGTATTAGCCGCCGAGCGATTGGATGTTACAGCTCAACAGCGGGATAAACTGCAAGAGTTGGCTGACCAGGAAGTCGATAAGTCAATGCGACAGGTGCGTAAGGCCATCAAAGATTTTGGCCAACAAATGCAAAATGCCCCCAAGCAATGGGCCCAGAAAGCATTGGAGCTAAATGAAAAAATCTATGAGTTGGCCGCCAGCACACCATTGGCTTTACGTCAGCAGGCATTTGTCGAAAAGATTCGTAAAGGCGATACCGTGTGGGTCTTAAATTTCAAACGGGAAGGGATAGTCGTGCGTCTCCATCGCAAACGCCAAAGCGCAGTCATTAGAATCGAAGGCAAGGAAGTGGAAATACCATTCACGGAATTGTGGGAGCCTTCGGAGTAGAAATCGTCCACAGATTTATTCTCACGCAAAGTTGCCAAGGCGCAAAGAAGAAAGGATACATGTTATGAGATTTTATGTTTTTGTTATTATGATGTTATTTTTTGTAGGTTGCGGAGAAATCAGGCCGATTTGGCATGAAGGAAATAATCAGGAAAATTATAAGAAAATTTTCAAAGAAGAGGTACCTGAAAATGTAATGGTTGTAAATAGTGTTTATTGCAGCTATTCCGGATATCGGATTGGTGTTGTTACAACTCCTGATTGGGAAATAGAATTAATTGCTCCTCAAAAATGGATTGACATAACAATAGATGACATGCATTTACGGAATGTAAATGATGGTTGGGAACGATTTGATGACATAATCAAAAGGCGAGTCGAAAACCGTTGGCGTGGCTGGTATGTTCCGAAAGATATAAACTGTTATTATCGCTATTATCTTTATCCAACAAGTATACCTTACGTTCATATGCTGATTGATAAAGAAATCGTAGAGAATGGGCGATATAGAGTGTTTATGAGTAAACACTAGCAAATTTAACCCTATCGGCGGGGTGGCAGCGGTCTGCGAAGCAGCCCGATGGAGCAGACAGCTCAACCGTAATATTCAGTAGGAAAAGAAAAATGGATAAAGATAATATTGGAAAAAAAACATGATGCCAAAACTGTTGCTAAATATAAAGCTTTTGTTTACTGGGCTCCTGTCCTTGGGTTAATGGCTAATGGGGGTGTTTATGGTATAATTCAACGTGATGAATTTTTTGCTAATGAATTTTGCCTGGGAACTTCATTTTTTTGTGCTTTTTTAATTTTCGGCATGATCTCAGCGAAAAAATATGCTGGGATATTAGTGGAAAATGGCGAAATTAAAAAATCAAAAAGCATCAGAAGAGTAATATGGCTGGAAAAAATTCTAGTGGTATTATTAATAGCCTTAATGATACTATTTTTTTGGGTTCAGCATGAACAAATGAAGAGAAAAGCTCGTCAGCAAAAAAAGGCAAATTCAACATCAATCTACAACCATTTTGAACTCGCAGAAATGGCAACTCCCTACGAAGCTGCCAGCCAGTTTCGATTCTGATCAATAGTTACATGAAATACTATGGGGCAAAGCTGGCTTCGAGGATGATTATAATTGGTTTAGGTTGATCGATATCAATACTGTTTGTGGGGTAATATCCCTGTTTTTCTGCACCAATCCATCGCGTACCTTGTATACACCATGGAATGTTGGCATGGCCATTATTGTCTGTAAAAGTATGTTGACCACTAATTGACAGAGAATGGCCAGTTATTTTTACTTGTGGTATTGGTTTGCCATATTTGTCATGTACAATAATATCAGGCTGACAACCAACCATTAATAATATGCCAGATATAAGCAAAAATATAAGGGAATTTCTAAACATCATACCAATCCTATTTTTCTTTATTAAAAAATCCCCCGAAAATTGGGGGCTGATTTACGATTTTTTTATCCAAGATATAATTCTTCGCCGGGGGTTATGGGGGGGATTTCGGATTTTTTGGCTTTGAGCTCTTGGGGGTCGAGGGCGAAGTCGGAAGAAATTTCCACCGGAGTACCGGTCGGCACTTCAATCCCCGCAGCAGCTAACCAGCGACACGCCCTTGCGATCTGCAATTCCCGTGAGCTGTCGATAGAATCGGTGCCGGTGGCATTTTTAATTGGTGCGAACTGTTCATCACGGTCGATACCTAAAATGACCGATTCGCTGGCCAATGGCAATGCATCAAAAACAAATGATTCCAGTTTGACGCCATTAGGCTTTTCAGGGTTGTTAGTGTTGCCATCGTTGTCGATAAACGGGATTTTCTTAACAGCTCTATGCCACGGCAATGAAAAACCTTTGGCATTGATACTCTGGACAAAATCACGGCTGATAATATGGATAGCTATCGAACCTGATTCAAATAATAATTTCCCATCTTCATTTTTCTGATAAGCCAACTCATCGGGCAGGTCGCTATATTCGATAACGGTTACTCGACCATCGACGATTGTGAAATTACCCACTTTTTCCAGTGGTTCACATTTAATAACAGCTTTGCTGGACATCTGGGCTTTGTCCATGGCATGCAGACCAACAAAAAGCGGGTCGACGCAATAAACAATCGGATTGTCGATTTGGAAATAGCTGATATATTCAACGCCACGCTTAGTCATATCATCGATAGCACCAGAAGTATAAAGAGCACGCAGCGAGCCGCCATGGCCATCAGGTGAAAGTGCCATCGAATCTTTTTCAGCTAAGATGATTTTTCCATCAAACCCAAAGCAGGGCATCATATTCTGCGGGAACATCATAACATCATCAGGATTAAGACCGAAATAGTTATTATCTTCGAAACTTTTGACTGTAGCAGCGTGGTTAGAAGGGCTGGTCATGATATACCAGGGGATAACGCTGCCATAACGTTTCTGGCTGGCCTGAATATATTCAGCGAAAACGTTGAAGAGCGATTTGTTTTTGATTGGGGTAGCGGGGAAATTACCTTTGGGCCCATCGAAGCTCAGTCGGGTTCCCATGCCACCAGCTACGGTAAAGGCGGCGACTTTGTTGGCCGCGATCATGTTCTGGCCAAGCTTGGTAGCCTGACAGTATTTTTCTTTCAGATCATCGCCCGGGACCAGCGGATAAACCTCTGGTGGCAGAATATTTTCGGGTAGCTCATAATGTGATTCATTTTTAACATGCTTTTCGATAAGGTCGTTAAGCATACCAAAATCAAGTTTTTCCAGCTGTTCAACAAAACTTAACTTCTGATTGTCAGAAAGCTCGTCAATATATTTCAGCAGATGCCCCTGGCCATTTTGCTCAAGAGTTTTCGCTACGGTTTGAATTCTGGTATTCAAGTCAGTTGTCATATGTATTTTCCAATTAGAGTTATTGTCATTGTTTGCATAAATAATTATCGAAATGATATTTTAGATGCCGGAATTTGTCCAGCTTTTTTAAAGAAGATATTTTAAGTACAAACCATACCACGTGTTTCATGTTTTTCTAAGGTTAGTTTAAGGTGTCGTAGTAGATATTGTTCCTGTCAATAAATGAACATACCCCGCAAGGATCATAACTATCTGTAAATGGAGGACTTATCAAAATAATAATTTCAGCTATGATAAGCAGATGACATAGCGCGAACACCTATCAACAATATTAAACAACCTAAACAATGGGAAAAAAATACATATAAATTTGCAACCTAAGAAGTATTATTCTTCTAATTATCCTGAATAGCACGAAACGCAATTGCCGTGCTAATGAACAGCCAAACCCTATAACCACAAGCGCCATCGCGTGGACGATTGATTTTCGCCGCGTGGCAATGAAATAAATCACAAACCGGAAGCTTACGCCACTTGTCCTGGCCTACCGATCGCGCATAGGGGTAGAATATAAAATTAAATTTTTTTCATAGGAAAAACGGGTTTATATCCATTTTCTAATAAAATTGCTATACCGTTTGCGCAGATTGACTGTTTAGGGTAGAGGGACTGTTTTTTTGCAAGCTGAAAATATTTGATAATTACAGGAGTGTTACAATGGGATTTGATTTTTTGATTTTTAATGATGTACCAGGTGATAAATCAGTTCTGGATGAAAATTTTGTCAGTTGGCTGGTCGGCGAAAATGCCATCGATGCCAACTTGTATTACGAAAAACTCTGGAATTATTACCATAATCCAATCACCGATATTACGTATGGAACTGATACCAACACCCCTGACAACGACAACCCACGTCCTTACCGCCAGGGTCAGGAATATGGTCTGCCACCTCGCATCACCGGGCTAACTCACAGCTTCTATGGCGGCATAACCGGCGGCACCGCAGTTGCCGGTGTCAAAAGAAAAGAAGTTGTTATCGAAAATGATATTGCCTGGCGAATTGATACCCAGGTCGATTTCCTTTTTGGCAAGCCTTTCAATATTTCCTGTCGCGCTAAAAATACTGAACGGGCCAAAGAAATCGAAACCATATTGAATACCATCTTCCAGGCCAATGGCGGCATGACATTTTTTCAGTCACTTGCCATGCTGGGTGGCATTTATGGATTCGTGGATATTATTTTAAGGTGGGACGAACAATTTATTCAGTCTCATTCGCAAACCCGGCAGGATCAGCATAGCAGCATCGGGCCTGAACTTTCAATTGTGCTGGAAAAAGCAAAAAATATTATACTTGAGGCGATTGAAGCTCCGCGTGCTGTTCCTGTCCTTTCTGAAAATAATTATCATAATATCGATTTTTATGTTCAACACTATTGGCAATTGCATAATCAGCTCGAAGAAAATAAAAATATTATTGATGCAATTAATCACCATGGCAAAAATGTCAGTCGTCAAAAAGAAACCCATAATGTCGAAGTGATAAGTGCCAATCATTGGCAGCGTTATGAAGATCAGGAACTGGTCGCTCAGGGTATTAACCCGCTGGGTGAAATTCCAGTGGTCCATATACAGAATATGCCTATGCCCATGCGATACGGAGGTCAAAGTGATGTCGAACCTTTGATCGGGCTACAGGATGAACTCAATACCCGTTTAAGTGACCGTGCCAGTCGTGTAACATTTCAGAGTTTTAAAATGTATCTTGGTAAAGGCATTGATAGCTTTGAAAATCGAGCCATAGCACCGGGACGTATGTGGAGCACCGATAACCCTGAAGCATCAATTGAAGAATTTGGAGGCGATGACGAAAGCCCCAGCGAAAAATCACATATCGAAGATATTCGCCAGGCTCTGGAAAAGGCCAGTGGCGTAGCATCGGTAGCCGCCGGTATCTTAACCGGCAAGGTTGGTAATCTTACCAGTGCAGTCGCCCTGAAAGTTACCCTGATGGGCCTGCTATCCAAGACCGAACGCAAAAGGCAATCTTATGGCCAGGGCATAAAAGATATGTGCTCGTTGATATTGTTAGCTTTAGATAAAACCGGTCTATATCGAACCACCCCTGATGAACGTGAAATAGATCTGCACTGGTCCAGCCCATTACCAGAAAACATAATTGAAAAATTACAGGAAGCAACAATGAAAAAAGAATTGGGCCTGCCCGCCGAACAAATATTCAAAGAGCTGGGCTATCAAAGCGATGTAAAAGAATGTTTCTAAATTTTTATAACTCAAATTTTTTATGGAGGACAGTATGTCACAGCAACAGCAGAAGCTAACGGGCCTATCATCAAATGATGACGGGGTAAACAGGACTAATGACGAGATTAACCAGATGGTGCCGGTAACCGAGTCGATTAAATATCGCAAACGTGCCCAGACAGCTGAGCAGCAGGTTGAATATTTGACCAGCCAACTGCAGGTTAGTCAACAACAGCAAAACGATCTTCAGCAGAAGTATCAGGAAACCAAACTCGAAAATGAGCTTACCGCAAAATTAGCTCAATGCGGCGCAGTTGATATTGAAGCGGCAATATTGCTGGCTCGGAAAAATTTGGAAGCTGGTGATGTCGATATCAAATCAGTTATCGAACAAATGCAAATAAAACGACCATATCTGTTTGCCAGCAACAAATCAACAACTAATCTCGGCAGTCTTACCGCTGGTGTGCGCAGCGGCAAAAAAGTATCAGAAAATGTAATTGATAACCTGGCACATCAGGCTCAACAAAGTGGCAGTCGGCGTGATATGCAGCAATATCTCAAGATGAGACGTGCGATACGCTCATAAACACTTACTGCCAAAATTGGGATAACAAAATTTTATTTGAAAGGAAGATAACATGAGTTTTAGTGGAAAAGCAACTTATTCATCAGGGTCAACTTTACTGGAAATAGCCGAAGATGTATCCGATATTATCAGTATCGTCAGCCCTTATGAAACACCTCTGCTGGAAATGCTCGGCGATCCGCTCTATAACGCAACCAGCACTCGCCATGAATGGCTGGAAGACAGCCTGCTACCTAACACCGGCACCATAAACGACAGCAGCTGGACAGATGCATCAGCTGATACAAGCTTTATTGTCGATGATGGCACTTGTTTCAGAATTGGCGACCAGATCAAAGCCGAAGGCAGCTTAGAGTTGATGGTGATAACTAATGTCAGCGGCAATATATTAACCGTTCAGCGTGGCTATGCCGGTACAACCGCCGAAGACCTCACCGACAATCAAGTCCTGCATATCCTGGGCAACCTTGCCTATGAAGGTGCCGACAAGCCTGCAGCCCGGTTTACTAATCGCATTCGCAAAAGCAACTATACCCAGATTTTTACATCTTCAGTTGAAGTTTCCGGCAGTGACTTAGCCGCCCGGCAATTGGGCTTAGCAGACGAACTGGATTATCAAAAACAGGAACGTCTCCGTGAATTATTACGTGACCTGGAAAACACTGTCATCAATGGCGGGATGGCGGCAACTGACCCGCAAGGTTCAAGCAATGTCGCACGCTCTATGAATGGCATTATCAATTCCATCCAAACCAATATATTCAAAGCCGGCCAGAGCGGTTTCCCCGCGGGCACTTCCTTAAGTGAAAATCAGATCAATTATGCCTTGCGAAAAATCTGGGAAGCCAGCAACAGCAATATCGATTTGATTGTGGTCAATGGCTATCAAAAAAGAATGATTAATTCTTTCATGTATGGCTTGCGTTCTTATGGCCCAAAAGACAGCACATTTTCTAATATGGTTGATATATATGAAAGTGATTTTGGTGTCTGTAAAATCATACCAACTCGATGGATGCCGAAAGATTCTGTTCTGCTGCTTGACAGTTCCAGAATTTCAGTCTTACCGCTAAGTGGTCGCAGTTTCCATTATAAGCCTTTGCCTTCAGGAGGGGATTATGAGTGTGGCCAGATTATCGGTGAGTATACTCTGGAGTTCCGTAACGAAGAAGCACATGGGGTCATAACCGATATGTCAGTTGCGTAAAATTATCATTGTCGGCACCTGGCTCTCAGGTGCCGACATCTTATACTTTTGAAAGGGAGATAATAACATGACTGGATTTTCCAAAGATATCGATTTATTGAAATACGAGCCCAGACTCTTTATGGATTTGGCATTCGAAAGTCAAAAATTATGCAGCAGCAATGACGGCAACACCGCAGGAACAACTTTCACTTCGCCAACAGCGAATTTTATTGACAGCGGTATCAAAAGCGGGCATGTGATTTTTTTGCAGACCACTGATATGGCAATTAATAATTGTTTCGAAATTGTCAGTGTCAACTCCAATACTGAATTGACAATCTCCGTTTTACGTAGCGATAGTTCCCAGGTAGCAGCAGCCGTGCCAACCGCTACCGCTATCAACTGGTCGATCACAACTTATGACCCTCAGGCTCACGATGCCGCCGCTGAAATTTTGCGGTATTTTGATATTAATGAAGGCCAGGATGATTCATTCAATATCGCTCAGATTATCAATAGTAATGACCTGATTAGTTTATCGGTTTTTAATATGCTAATCTATCTGATGGCTTCGATAGCTGATACCCAGCCAGACAGCCAGATGTTCTGGGATAAGTCATCGCATTATCGACATAGCTTTGGCCATTTAAAATCTAAAGTGAAACTGCTTTTCGATACCGATAATGATGGCCAAAGCAATCATGAAATCTCCGGCGGCTCCATTCGGCTTAAACGTTCATAATAAGGAGATACAAATGGGTGGCAATAATTCAGCCTGGAAATTCAAACGGGAAATTTCACTCGGAAATATGCTGCATATCATCACGCTGATAACGGCGATAACTATTACCTGGTGTGATTTACAAAAACAACTGGTATTGATAAGGTGCGATTTGAATCAATTGAATAATTCAAGTATGCAGTTGGCTGAACATTTTAAAATCGTCTCTGCAATGAACACCGATCATCAATACCGTATTGCGGCATTAGAAAAAGAAATTGATTATATAAAGGATAACATAAATGAAAAAGTTAATGATATTAATAGCAATGCCACTGATGATAAGTGGCTGCGGCAACCTGAGACTCGCGCCCAATCAGGACCAGAAACAAAATGCTTACCTGCATTTTCGCACAACTCAGACCGCTGCTCAATTGGCCCATGACCAAAATTATCCCCAGACCATGCAGGATTTGACCAACCAGTCAGTCTCCCAGAGTTCGGCGATCTTAAATTATTATGGCATGCCGGAGCAATTACCCGAATCGGACAATGCTGAGTCTATTTTGTCCCAGGCAAATAATGATATAACCACTCGAGCATCACACTCAGCTCTGCAAAGACCAGACCCATGGTCAATCGCTGATGATGTTCTGCAGGTGGCTATCGGTATCGCTGGTGTCTTTGGCGGACTATTAGGTGGCAGAGTCGTTAATTCCTTGAAGGTGGCCAAAGAAAAAAGCACAGCTCTAAAGGAAATCGTTCAAGGCAATGAAATATTCAAAGCTCAAAACCCCCAAAGCATTCAAGCTTTCAAACAGGCCCAGCAAAACCAAAGTCAGCCAACAAAAAAACTGGTAATGCTGGAAAAATAATTTACAATTTCATATATCTACTATTGTAATCCCTGTTGGTATTGTTAAAATGGTACCAAACAGGGATTAATTTATAATAGGAGTAATATAATGTTGAATGTATTAGAAAAGAATTTGTTTTTTGTAAAAGAACATGTAGGCATGTTCAAGGCCGCCAACAACTTTGATATTCTTGCCCCGGAAACTGGCCAGATTATCATGGAATGTCGTGAAGAGAAGCTCGGTTTTATTACTAAGCTGCTGCGTTTTTCAGATTATAAACGTATGACTCCATTTGATATAACCGTTCGGGATACCGATGGCAATCAGGCTGTACGCGTCAAACGTGGAATCTCGATTTTCCGCTCAAAAGTTTCGGTTTTTGATGAAAATGATGAAATGATCGGAATGTTCCAGCAGAAACTATTAAGTTTCGGTGGCAAGTTCGCCGTTCAGGATTGCGATGGCAATGAAGTTTGTATGCTCAAAGGAAAATGGACTGGCTGGGATTTCCGTTTCGTCGATGGCGACCATGAATTTGCCCATGTCTCAAAAAAATGGTCCGGCCTAGGCAAAGAATTGTTCACCACAGCCGACAATTATATCCTGGAAATCAACCCCGATGTCCCAACCGATAACCCCATCCGCCAACTAATAGTAGCCGCAGTAATGTGCATCGATATGGTGTTGAAAGAATAGCAGGGTTCGATGGTGCTTAGCCTATGCTGAGATTAGTCTTTTTTGAAAGGAAAAATATGGATTCAATAAATACTATCCAGAAAAAGGTGTCTTTATTATTACTTTCATTTGTATTAATCCACGGTCTATGCAGTGACCTTATAGCAAAAGTTGAGGGTGATTTAGATTTATTAAAAAAAACAGCAACGATGATAAAAGAGAATAAGGAAAGCATTAGATACTGGCAAGGTAGTGCTAAGATTGAACGTTTGTGGGAAGAAAATGGAAATATCACTCGCAGAGAAGAATATTCTGCAGAGTTCTGGTTTTCGAAAAAACAAGAAGCTAGTAGATGGTCAATGTCGAACGATAAACTTGACATACTTGATGATGCAGGGAAGTTGATAGCTGGAGAAAAGCGAGAACGTCATAATGAAATGAAAAGAGGTAATAGATTTTATCGATACAAAAACTACTATACTATTGATAATGGAGAACGAAAAAAAAGTTTGACTATATGGCCCTTGAGTGAAGCAGACCAATCGACATATACAACTACATTTGATCCTATGTGGTATCTTACAAATAAAAAAAGGGATTTGGCGGTAAGGTTAATGTTTTATTATCATGAGGCAAACAACCCTGAATTGTCAGATGTAAAGGTGTGGCAAGAAGGCGATTTGGTTATTTTAGAAGCAACAAGTGGCGATTTAATTGATCGGCATACATTTGACATATCAAAAAGTGGAGCTCTGATTCAATATATAGGAATCGGGGGGAAAAATATAGAAGACAGAAACTGGTCATATGAACAGCACAATGGTGTTTGGGTCCCCAAAACATTTTTTTATACTATGGAAACAATAATGAAATATGGGGGAACAAAGATAAATTCTTACAAGGTTAGATTTGCCAACAATCAAATAAATGAAACAATCCCTGATTCTGAGTTTGAATTAGAAAGTTTAGGTGTAAAAAATGGCGACGATGTTTCAGACACAATTTTGAAAACAGGATATTATTATGAAGGTAAAGATCGTTTTGATCTTGCAAACCCTTCATTTAATGAAGTAACTAAAGCGACAACGCCGCCAAAAACCGATGAACCATTAGCTAAGCCACAAAAAGGGGCCTCGCTACAAGTATACGAAACTCAAGAAACAGAGCCTTCTCAAGAAGCAGTAGAAAAGGACAAAGAGAATAATGAACCAAACGATAGTTATTTGCTTTATATTATTACTGCCATTGTTTTGGTATTTATTATTGTTTTATTCTTTTACAAAAGAAAATTGAAAATATAATTATGAGAAGACATTTTTACCTAACGCCGGATATTCTAATTCAGCAACAGTTAGTGCTTGTTAATTAAATAAAAAATATATGGTCAGTAGAATATTATATTTTAATTAGTTATAGTAAATTGAAGCTAACTCTATGTGATTCCTATTTTCAATATTGTATGCAGTTATAAAAATTGTATAAATTGGTTGAGCTTTTATTAAAGGAAAAAAAATGAAAAATTTTAAAATGTATGTCTTTGTTGTTTTTAAAAGGGTGTTGCCTATCTTTTTTATTATGGTATTAATTAATGGGGCACGATTAACTTTGGCTGTTGGAAGTGAAAGTATTAGTGCTACAGATATTGCTTTGAAAATGATTGAAGCCAATAGCAAGGCCCAGAGTTTTAAAGGTTCTTTTACGCGAATAATTAAAACTAATGCTGGGGAAAATGCTGAAGAGAATATTAAAAAACGGTATGAAGCTCTTATAGAAGGCGGAGCATTATCAACAGGTGAGAAAGATAAAATGAGAAAGGCAATGCTCATTAGAATTGAGCAAGTCAAAAACAATAATGGTTATACCGTAAATACCGAACGATATGAAGGGGTGATTGATAGAAAAAATAACCGATACTCTTACAAGATTCTAGACTGGGATTCTACAGATAAGTATCTACCGGTAACTTATGTATGTGATGGTGAAAAAACATTGGTCTTTAGTGAAATAGCCTCTCATGCAGTAGTTGATTGGGAGAATACGGCTAATTCAAATATGATAAAAAATGATCTTCATTTTACAAGTCAGTGGGCAGGATTGCCCAATCGACTTTATACTTCAGATAAAGTTTCAATAGTTGAAACAACTAGTTTTGAAGGGAAAAGTGCTATCGTTATTAAGCAAGAGCCGACTGATTTTTCTTTGGGATTGTGGGACGTATATCACACCGTTATTCCAGAAATGGGCTATATGTCAGTAAAAACAGAATATCGACATCCTGAGAATAATTGCTTGATCCGAAAGATAGAGGCATTCAATATTCAACAATTGCATGAGGGAGTATATAGACCATTGAGATGGGTTGATATCACATATAAAATGCTAGCTGCGGGTAAAAGTGAGATTGATGTGATTGAAGAAGTTGAATTTGATGATAGTAGTATTGTTCTTAATCCCCAAGTGTCGGATTCGTTTTTTGATGTTCGTGTGCCTAGGGGGATATCAAGGATTATCGATAAAACTGTCAAGGGAAAACCATTGGATATTGAGGTTCCTGATATAAGTGCATGGCAAGATGAAGGCTTTGAAAGCGTTAAAAAGTATGCTCTTGGAGAGAAAGAAATAGAAACTAAACAATTGAATCCAGATTCTGGCCAACAAGAAACTGTAGATGAAGTTGCTATTACTAAAGACAATGAAATTGAATCAGAAAACAAAGAAAACTTTGATATGACACTGCTTTGGTTAGCTTTTGGCATCCTATTGCTATTGTTTATCTGTGTTGTTTATTATAAAAAGCAACAAAAAGAAAAGCTTTGATTACACAAAATATATTAATTAGACACAATTATTTTACTCGACTGTCGCCGGGTGCCTGTTATCTCGTTTAGGCTCAATATATTAATGGGGTGGCATTGGTCTTGCCTGGCAAGCCCGATGGTGCGGTAGCCTCAACCATTGAATTTGCATTCTATCGTTAATTCCTGAATTTTAACAATTAGTTACCAAGGTAACCGCCCCCCCCTCGATCTACACACAAATTAAAAATCTAACTCAGGCTCCAAATATAACCTATCAATGAAATCTTCAAAGCAATTAGCAACATCAATTATTTTGAAACATTCATCATGAATGCATAATTGTACCTTTGCTGGTTGAAATTTAAAGTTTAAGAATATCTGATTATCCCCACCATCACATGCAATCGGCAAACAATTATCTCCTATGCGTGGGCCATATGTTTGCATTGCATTTTTAAGATTAATACAGTATGGACCATCAGTGGTCAAAGAGTAAAACAAATCAATAGCCCAAACATCATTAAACTCAGCCTCCACTGACACAAAACAATTAAGTTGAGAAGAACCCCCACCCATTCGAAAATTCCAGAAATTCAATATATGCTTTTGGCAATTCAATACCAAATTCTATTTGAAAATCCTCAATTTCAGGCTTTGTAGGAGCTATAGGAGCATCCATTGGATAACCATAAAAATTCATATTTAACTCATTGAGATCCCTCATTTTCCTATAAGCTCACAATTTGCAAATTAATCCTGATGTTCCAGACAGGTATGATGTACTTGCCAAATCTGGCTATTTATCCTTACCCAATTTTATAACCACAATTTCGCTATCGCTACCCAGTCGCATAGGTGGTGCCCAATAGCCCGCACCGCTGCTGACTATCAAATTCATATCATCAATTTTATGCAAACCATAGATATGGTCAAAAAATGCAAAGACAGCCAACCCAAACGGAATTACCTGTCCCCCATGTGTATGGCCGGTAAGCATAAGGTCGATACCACTATCTGCGGCCAGCTGGGTATCAGTAGGCCAATGATAAAGCAGGATATTATATTTTTCTCTGTCAACCTTCACAATATCAAAAGTTTTATCAAGCGGAGCAGACCAAAGCGGTGAATATCCTCCGATAAACTGAACGCCATTAAAATCTATTGTTTCATTTATTAAAACTTTGACTTTGGTTTGTGAAAGTATTTTCTGGACCAGCGGCATTTCATTTGTATTGTCATCTTTATTTAATACCCTGCGATCAACATACTTATCGTGATTGCCATAGACCATATAAACCGGCACTTCTATACTATCAATTAGTTTGGCGATTTCCAATAATTCATCTTCCGGCCCATGGTCAAACATATCACCGGTAATGACAACAACATCAGGATTCTGCTGGATAGTCAAATCTACAATTTTTTCAAATCGCTTATAAGCGATAGTGCCAATGTGGGTATCGCTTATTTGAACAATTGTCATTTCATTATCACAATTAAACTGATATGTTTTAACTTTCAGTTGACTATCATGCCAATAAGCATAAATGGACAATACAACAATGACAATAACCCCCATTTTCCCAACAAATTTTCTTTTGGTCTTAGGGAAAAAATACTTAATCACTTCATAAGCCACCAGGACGGTAATACTAATAAGCAAAATACCAAACCATAATGCCCCGGCTTTTTCACAACAACGACCAAATAGTCCGCCATAAACTTTATTCAGAATGGCCCCGGCAATATAACTGACGCTGAGCATCAGCCAGGCAAAATGGAAAAGATATCGCCTTTTGATATTAAAGAAGCCAACCGATCGCCACAGGACATAATAGCTCATCGAAAGCAGGCCAAATAATAGAATATAGAAAAAATAATACATATTGAGTTCCCAAAAGTGCTAGAATAATTGTATACGTGATAAACTTGCCTTTAAATATAGCATAAAAGCTAGAATATTGGAGTAAAATATGCCCGAATTGCCCGAAGTTGAAAATATCGCGATAGGTTTACGCCAGCAGGTTTTGGGCCTGGAAATAAAAAATGCCGAAATCGCACGCGGTGATATTGTTTATGGGCCATTTGCCAGTATTTGGCAGGAATTTATTACCCGGTATCAAGGTAGCAGGATAAAAAAGATCATCCGCCGGGCAAAACGACTTATCATCTTATATGACAATGACTTAGCAATGCTTATTCAGTTGGGCATGACCGGTAAGTTTTTGATTAAGCAGCAGGACGACCCAGTTGATAAGCATACGCATATGACGCTTAAATTATGTGATGACAGACGTTTATGTTATGTTGACCCCCGACGTTTTGGCCGGGTTTGGCTATTATTGAGTTTGGAAACTTCTAATGCCAAGTTACTGGATAGGCAAATGTGTCAGCTGGGTATGGGCTCTTTAGGCCCAGAAGCCACCGGGGTAACAACTAAAGAATTAACGCAAATACTTGATAATGAAAGACTTATCAAAACCTTATTGCTGGATCAAACTCGGATTGCTGGCCTTGGAAATATCTATGTTGATGAATCGCTTTTCGCTACCGGCATTCATCCAGAGACAAAATCTCGGGCGGTAACGGGCACGAAAATACCAAAATTAGCCGAAAATATCCGAAAAATCCTCAAAAAAGCCATCAAAAATGGCGGAACAACCTTTTCCGATTATCGCAATGCCTATGGCGAAATGGGCAAATTTAAGAAAATGCTCTATGTCTATGGCCGCGACGGTCAACCTTGTAGAAAATGCGGTTGTGATATAGAAAAAATCAAAATTTCTGGCCGCAGCAGTCATTTTTGTCCAAAATGCCAAAAATAACAGGTAATTCTCGCCAGGCCGGTGATATATAAGTAGAAGGTTGTGATGTTGCCATTGGTATAATTAAATAAAAATATCGGATTAGTATCTTTTAAAAAGAGTAGAAATCCGGTAAAATTAGCCAACTGTATTTTTATTATTTCAGCACAATCCTTAAACTATATAAACAGGAAAATAAGATGAAAGTATTACTGGTTGGTGGCGGCGGTCGTGAACATGCTCTGGCGTGGAAATTATCAAAGTCTAAATTATGTCGCCATCTATATATAGCTCCGGGTAATCCCGGGACGGCCCAATTTGGCACTAATGTAGATGTATCTGATACCGATATTGAAGGTTTGGTCAAGTTCGCCAAAGAAAAATTGATTAACTTTGTAGTGGTCGGGCCAGAAGATCCTCTGGCTTTAGGCTTAGTTGATAAGCTCGAGGCTGTTGGCATCAAGGCTTTTGGCCCAAGCGGCCCGGCTGCCCAGTTGGAAGCTGACAAGGCTTTTGCCAAAAAGATTATGCAATCATTTTCTATCCCGACAGCAGAAGCTCGAATTTTCGATGATTATGATACCGCTTATGAATATATCGCATCCCGTGAAAATGGTGTGGTAATCAAGGCCGCCGGTCTGGCTAAAGGCAAGGGTGTCTATGTTTGCAATGAACCTTCGGAGGCTTTGCGTGCCGCTGAAAAAATCATGAAAGACAGAATTTTTGGAGATGCTGGCCGACAGATTATTGTAGAAGAAAAAATGCTGGGCCAGGAAGCATCGATTTTAGCTTTTGTTGATGGCCGCAATATTTATGTTTTGGAATCATCACAGGATCATAAACCTTTATGTGATGGTGATAAAGGCCCTAATACTGGCGGCATGGGCGCATACAGTCCGGCACCCTGTGTTACCGAAAAGCTGATGAGTCAAATCGAAAGAGAAGTGCTCGTACCGGTTGTCGATGGAATGAACCGAAATGAAACTCCTTATAAAGGTTTGCTTTATGCCGGTATTATGATCACAGCTGGTGGCCCACGGGTTTTGGAATTTAATGTACGTTTTGGCGACCCGGAAACTCAGCCAATTCTTATGCGTCTG
Organism: Phycisphaerae bacterium; assembly: GCA_016342495.1. Classification (GTDB taxonomy): domain Bacteria; phylum Planctomycetota; class Phycisphaerae; order Sedimentisphaerales; family SM23-30; genus JAEIOG01. Next base: position 63,529 of record JAEIOG010000002.1, on the reverse strand, counting down.
CAAAGTGATTTGCTCGAAGCGATGATCGCCTGTGCTGATGGCAAGCTGGATGAAATAACATTAAAATGGGATCCACGACCAGCAGTTGGCGTGGTGATGGCCTCCGGTGGTTACCCTGATGCTTATGAAAAAGGTAAGGTGATTACCGGTATCGATCAAGCCGAAGCGGTTGACGATGTGAAAGTTTTCCATGCCGGCACCAAAACCGAAGGCGAAACCTTAGTCAATAGCGGCGGACGCGTGCTTTGTGTTACTGCTTTGGGTAGCGACATCGCCGATGCCCAAAAGCGTGCTTATGAAGCAGTCGCCAAAGTTAAATTTGATGATGCAGTTTACCGAACCGATATTGGTGCTAAGGCGATTAAAAAAAGCTAGCAATATTTTAGTTTTATCAACATGGGCAGGTCCCATCCTACCATGTATCTTGCGATTCATATTTTGTTAAGCTAGTGGAGAATGGTTATGAAAATTAAGTTTTTCTCGGTTGGTGGTACAATCGATAAAATATATTTCGATGCGAAAAGTGAATATCAGATAGGTAGTCCGCAATTGATTGGTTTGCTGGAAGAAGCAAATATAACTTTCGAATATGAAAGTGAATCGATTATGCAAAAGGACAGCCTGGAAATGACAGACGCAGACCGGCAACTGCTATTTGACAGAGTCGCCGCTGACGAAAATAAATATATTGTGGTAACGCATGGCACCGATACTATGGTTAAAAGTGCCCTGAAGCTATCGGAGATAAAAGGTAAAACAATTGTGCTGACCGGGGCATTGTCGCCGGCAAGGTTCAAATTTACCGATGCTGAATTTAATTTAGGGTTGGCGGTAGCGGCGGTCCAATGCAAAGGTCCAGGCGTATATATCGCGATGAGTGGCAGGGTGTTTGATGCTGACAAGGTTTGCAAAAATGTCCAGCTTGCCAGGTTTGAAGATATTGAAATGATAATTGAGAATTAAAGGTATAAAATTAATTTTTTTTGGAGGCATTGTTATGCGAAGAGTTTTATTGACTATTGTTGTATTATTGTTATTACTAACTGGTCCGGGTTTTGCGGCACTGGAAAATATTAATATTATTCCCAGACCTGATAAGATTACTGAAATTGAAGGTAGCGATTTTGTCATAACCAGTTCAACCAAAATTATTGTTGATGAAATGACTGCACCAGTGGGTAAATATTTCGCAAAGCTGATTAAGCCAGCTACCGGCTTTGATTTAAAGGTTATCGATCAGAAAGACTTGAAAGACTTAAGCGGTGGAATGATTATTTTGGCTGTGACTAAAAAGCCTAAAACTGATATTGGCGATGAAGGCTATTTCCTTTCGACCACGCCATTTGGGGTCGCGATTTCGGCAAAAACCGCCCAGGGCGTATTTTATGGCTGCCAGACCCTTCGTCAATTATTGCCAGCTGAAATCGAAAGCAAAACCAAAGTCAAAAATATAAAGTGGACTGTCCCGCCGGTGCGAATTCAGGACCAGCCACGCTTTGGATATCGCGGGATGCATTTAGATGTTGCCCGCCATTTTGAAGATGCCGCTTCAGTCAAAAAATATATTGATTATTTGGCCATGCACAAGATGAATCGTTTCCATTGGCATCTGACAGAAGATCAGGGTTGGCGTATCGAAATCAAAAAGTATCCTAAGCTCACTGAAATTTCTGCCTGGCGTGACCAGACTGTTATCGGTAAGAATACAGGTAAATATGATGGCAAAAAACATGGCGGTTTTTATACTCAGGATGAAATTCGTGATGTTGTAAAATATGCAGCAGAGCGTTATGTGACTGTTATCCCTGAAATCGAATTACCGGGTCATTCACTGGCAGCGTTGGCGGCTTATCCAGAATTGGGCTGTACCGGTGGCCCTTATAAAGTTGCTCAAACCTGGGGTGTATTTAAGGAAGTTTACTGTGCCGGTGATGAAAAGACTTTTGAATTCTTACAAGATGTTCTTACCGAAGTAATAGATCTTTTCCCAGGTACCTATATCCATATCGGTGGCGATGAATGTCCCAAGGCCAGCTGGAAGGTATGTCCCAAATGTCAAAAGCGTATCAAGGATGAAGGTCTGCATAATGAACATGAACTGCAAAGTTATTTTATCAAACGTATCGAAAAATTCTTAAATAGTAAAGGCCGCAAAATTATCGGCTGGGATGAAATTCTCGAAGGTGGCCTGGCTCCAGAGGCAACTGTGATGAGCTGGCGGGGCGAAGCTGGCGGTATCGCCGCGGCTAAAGAAGGCCATGATGTTATTATGACTCCTAACAGCCATTGCTATTTTGATCATTATCAGGGAACACCCGCAAATGAACCATTGGCCATTGGCGGATTTTTACCTCTGGAAAAAGTTTACAGTTATGAACCAATTCCCGCAGTGCTTAACGCCCAGCAGGCAAAGCATATCTTAGGTGCTCAGGCTAATATCTGGACCGAATATATTCCTAATTTTGCCCAGGTAGAATATATGCTGCTGCCGCGAGCATGTGCACTGGCTGAAGTGGTCTGGAGTAAAAAAGAAAATAAGAATTATGAAGATTTCAGTAAACGCTTAGCTTATCACCTTAGTCGTCTGGATTATATCGGTGCGAATTACCGTTTGCCCGGCCCAGCTGGACTGCAGAAAAGCTATGTTTTTGAAAAGGATGTAACTATTGATTTAACCGCTTCAATCGCAGGAGCAACTGTTCGCTATACAACTGATGGCAACGAACCAACAGCCAAGTCTCCAGTTTTCAAAGGCCCGCTGAAAGTTGATTCAAATATGACAATCAAGGCCCGCACGGTAACGAAATCCGGCAAGCTTAGCCCAATAGTAACTGGAAACTTTAGAAAGCAGACCATGCAAAAAGCTGTTGATCCCGGTGTCGTAAAACCCGGTATAACATTTGCATATTATGAAACTGGCAGTTTGAATAAAGTACCGGATTTCAAAAATATGACTGCTAAAAAAACCGGTGTGCAAAAAGATTTTGCTCTGCCACAATCACGTCCTGACAATTTTGCGGTCGCATATGATGGCTATATCAAAATCGAAACCGATGGCATTTATACTTTCTATACCAGCAGTGATGATGGTAGCGTGCTGTATATTGATGGGGCCAAGATCGTCGATAATGATGGTTTGCATGGTGGCGGTGACCTGGTTCGTGGTCAGGTGCTATTGCAAAAAGGTATGCATAAAATCCACGTGGGATATTTTGAAGCGGGCGAAGCCGAATCGCTAAAAGTTGTTTATGAAGGCCCAGGCGTCAAAAAACAAAATATACCCGCAAAGGTTTTGTTTACCAATTAAATCACACAATTGTTCTTAAAAATAAAAAAACCCTCGGTGTAAAATCGAGGGTTTTTTTATAATATAACCTGACAGCTTCCGATATTCATTAATAATCAATTATTTGTGATTTAGCGAATTCGTTATCCATATCGAGTTGATAGCTTTTCATTTTTTTGTAAAGTGTCGTTCGATTAATTCCCAGCGTATCGGCGGTTGCCTGGCGATTAAAATTATTCTTTTTCAGAGCGGCTTCGATGATTCTTTTTTCCGGTTCCTCTAAAGCCTGCTTTAATGTCATAGCACTGTAGTCATTGATAATTGTGCCATTGGCGGGCTGGGCAATATGTGGGGGCAGATCGATAATGTCGATATAATATCCTGTGCTTAGAACTACTGCTCTTTCGACAACATTTTCCAGTTCGCGAACATTGCCGGGCCAATGGTAATCTTCCAGTTTTGCCATCGCTTTTTCGGTGAATCCATGTTTTTCCCGGCCATGGACTAATGACATATTTTGCAGGAAATGTTCAGCTAATACTGGAACGTCGGTGATACGCTGAGCTAATGATGGCAGGTCAATATTGACAACATTAATTCGATAATAAAGGTCTTCACGGAATTTGCCTTCGCGAACTTGCTGTTGCAGGTCTCTATTTGTGGCAAGGACCAAACGCACATCAACGGTTTTGGTTTCATTGCTGCCAACCGGTTCGAACTGACGTTCCTGAATGACCCGCAAGAGTTTCATTTGTAAACCAGGTGTCGCTGAATTAATCTCATCTAAAAATAGTGTGCCGCCATCAGCGGATAAAAACTTACCTTGCTTGTCACTGGCAGCGCCGGTAAAGGAGCCTTTGACATGGCCAAATAGTTCACTTTCCAATAATGTTTCCGGCAGTGAGCCACAGCTTAGCTCGACAAAAGGTTTTGTCATTCGGTCTGAACGCTGATGGATCGCACGGGCGATAATGCTTTTGCCTGTTCCACTCTGTCCCGATAGCAGCACGGTTGCTTTGCTTTGTGCAACAGCTTCGACCATATCAAAAACTTTGAGCATTTTGTAGTCGGTGCCGATGATGTTTTCCATGCCATAGCGATTGGAAAGCTTTTGTTTCAATTGTTTGTTTTCGCTGAGCAGTGCCTGCTGTTCCAATGCTTTTGAGACAATAACACGAATTTCGTCATCGACAATAGGCTTGGTGAGATAATTGAATGCCCCGGCTTTAATAGCGCCTATCGCACTTTCGATAGTGCCATAGCCAGTGATAACGACGATAGCAATATCAGGATATCGTTTGCGAACGACGCGCAATAATTCAAAGCCATCAGCTTCGGGCATATTGACATCGGTAATAACCATGTTGTATGGATGCTGTTCGAGCTGTACTAAGGCATTTTTGAAACTGTCGGCGCTATTGCAATGGTAGCCTTCAAGTTTAAGAAATTCACAAAGCGAATCTCTAATTATCATTTCATCATCGACGACAAGTATTGATTTATTATCCATTATTTTCCTCGGTAATTTTCTTGACCCTTGACCCAGCTGGTACTTTGTATGGGGATATTAATTGTAAATATTGTACCGGTTCTGTCGGTTTTATTTTTTGCGATTATGGTTCCATTATAACGCTGAACAATATCTTTGCAGATGGCCAGGCCCAAACCTGTGCCTTTGCCGCTTTCTTTGGTAGTAAAGAAAGGTTCAAAAATTTTGTCGACAATATCATCGTCGATGCCAGCGCCGGTGTCGGCAAAAGCAATGACTATATTATTATTAATGATATTGCTGTTGATGCTGATACTGCCGTCATATCGCATTGCGTCAATCGCATTTTTGATGAGATTGGTAAATACCTGAAACAGGTTGCCACTACGAATAGAAGGCATATTGTCAGCGAGATTTTGCTTAATTATAATTTTCTTATCATTGGCCAAAGGCTGCATCGATTTAATAGCATCGACGATAATGTCATTTATATTAGCCTGCTGGGTCGCCTGGGTGCTGCTGCGTGAAAAGTCCAGCAACTCATTTACAATCTTGGCCATACGTAGCACGCCTTTTTGGCATTGCTCTAAATATTTTATGGGCTGGTCCTGATTTGATTCCTGTAAGACCCGGACCGCTAAATTCAAATAACGTAAAATGCCATCCAGCGGATTATTGAGTTCATGGGCAACCTTAGCTGCAAGCTTGCCAACCGAAGCTAATTTTTCGGTCATTGCCAACTCTTGCTGCATTCTTACATAACTGGTAATGTCTTCAACTAAGAAAACACCGCCAGGGCATTCATGGTCATATTCAGTTTTCATCGGTATGCAAATGATTCGCAGTACCAGATCGACATCGTTATTCTTGAATTCAAGATCGTCAAAGGTAACTGATTTTGTTCCCTGCAATGCATTTGATATTATTTCAACCCAGTCCGTATCGCAATTATGGCCTGTAGCAGCTGTTAAGATTGCGGCGATATTTTGATGCTTTTGACAATGTAAAATATCCTGACCTTGATGGTTGCTGTCGCTAATGATTAAATTTGCGTCAAAGGCGATCACACCCATTGGCATATTTCTGATGAGATCAAAAGCGACCGTATCAAAATGAATTCCTGCCAGCTCTGGGCTTTCAAGTTTTTCTGGGATCTCATACATATATTGCTAATGGGTTCCTTGCGTAAATTTCCTAATAATTATTGAAACTCTATATAATAGGTAATATTCAATGAGGTCAAAGTCAAACATATGCGTTGTTTTTTCCCAACATATGGCATAATTCTGGTTAAATTTGGCATCATGAGGTGATAATTGCCAACAAGTCAACAGTTATCGGTCGTTGGTGGCAGTTGCGTTAAACTATTGCTAATCAATAATATTGGCGGTATAATTGTTTATATGAAAGCTATCGTTAAGAAAATCATCGGCAGTGACATAAATAAAATGCACATTCTGGAAGTTCGCCGTCATTATGGCAATATGCAGGCATGGCTAAGCATTTTTATCAATCTGGTATTATTTATTATCAAACTTATTATCGGACTGGTCCTTAATAGTGTTTCGTTGGTAGCCGACGCCATCCATACCTTAAGTGATTGCGGTAGTTCTATTGTGGTTTTAATTGGTTTTAAGGCTTCGTGTAAACCAGGGGATCGCGAGCATCCTTTTGGGCATGGTCAGGCAGAACATATTGCCGGGCTCATAGTGGCTATAACCCTTATTGTCGCAGGTATTGAATTATTTAAAAGTTCGACAATGCGAATTATCCACCCAGTGGCAACCGCTCATGTCAGCTTTTTGGTTTTAGTAATTATGATCGGAACTATTATTGCAAAAGAGTTAATGGGTCGTTTTGCTATAGAATTAGGGAATGCAATGGATTCTCAGGCCTTAAAAGCTGACGGGTGGCATCATCGTTCTGATGCGATTTCCACGGTTTTTGTTGTTATTGCGATATGGTGCAGCAATAAAGGTTATGGCTGGGTCGATGGCGTCGCCGGGCTAGTTGTCGCTGGGATTGTTGTTCAGTGTGGCTACAAGCTGGCCAAGCAGGCGATTCATCCTTTGCTGGGACAGCGCCCATCAATGCAGGTTATCGAAGAAATTGACAAAATTGCTAATGGAGTGCCAGGTGTTCAGGCTGTTCATGATGTCATAGTGCATCAATATGGACAAACTCGAATGATTTCATTGCATATTGAAGTTCAGTCTCAGCTATCGGCGATGGACCTCCATGACATAGCTGAAAACGTTGAAAGAGAATTGGCCCGACAACTCTGCCAGCACGTTGTTGTGCACATTGATCCGATTAATACCGAGCATCCTCAATATCAAAAGCTATACGATACAATTGCAGAGGCAATTAAGAACTATGATTATATCGAAGGTTTTCAGGACATGCGTATTATCGGACATGACGAGAATAGTAAGGCAATTTTTTCATTAATTGTCCAGCCCCATTTATCAAAGTCAAAAAGTCGGTTTATCATAGAAAATCTGTACAAAGAACTTAATGGCAAGTTTGATGATATAAAAATTGCCATCAAATTGAAACCACAATACAGCTCTAAATTGCCTGATTAGCCGTTTTTCTGCGGAATTCAATTCTGTACCCATCCCTGTTTTATACAAATATCTAAAATAGCATTAGTCCGATAATTACCCCTCACATCCCCGCCATATCCTATAATTGTTTTAATCGGTAAAGCTTTGCTATTTAATATTAACCTAAATGCCAATAAAACCGATAAATTAGACAATGAGACATTACCAGATGAACTTAACTTTGGGATGTTTCGGCTGAATTTGTTTATGTTTTAATGAAACTATTACAGGATTTATTATGTTTTTTTTCACAGATCCAATAATATTGATACTGCTTGGCTTGGTAGCCATTAGCAGTGTTATCGCATTGAGACCAAGAAGCAGCCCGGAAATCTGGCTACTGATAATGACCTTATTGTTGTTTGGCCTTCCCCGGGCAGGTATATTTGTACCGGCAGTGGGTTTGCCTTTGCCACTGGCACATATTTTAGCTGCGGTTTTGATTATGGAATGGCTATTAATATGCCATCACCGCCAGAAAGTCCACAAAAGTTATGGCAAGTTTTTTCTGGTTTATGCCGCAATAGCTGGTATTGGACTATTTGTTGGCCTTAGTTATGGCAGTCATTACAAAATTGCTTTTATTGAACTATTCCTGTATCTTTACTCCATAGGGATATTTTTCTATGTTAGTGAAGCCTTTGCTAAAAAGCATTTTTTCATGTCATTTGTCTGGCTGCTGTTAACAATTTCAATTTTAGTCAGCATTTATGGCATCGCGCAGAAATTCATCGGCAGCAGTATTTTAATTGACAAACTTACTTATAACTCTGCTACACAAAACGCTAGTTCATATATTGTGTCTTCTCAATCGATGCGACGTGTTCTTAGCAGTTATGGTGACCCAAATGTATTAGCTTGTCAATTACTGGTATTTATCGGTATTGGCTTGGCGATGTTTATTGGCAAAAATATTTCGCCCAGGAACAGGGTGATCGCTGTTATTGTGGTGGCTTTGAATGTCACCTGTCTGGTCTTTACTGGTTCAAGGGCCGGTTTGCTTTGCCTGGTATTAATGACATTTTTGATTTTTCTATGGCGTAGTCGCTGGACATTATTTACAGCACCAGCGATTATCGTATTTATAGTTATGTTTAGTGGGGGAATGATAAATGGATATATTGAATCCAGGTTTGGCACTCACGCTTTACATGGAGACCATCGAATTAATTTCCCCAGTATGGCATGGCAAATGCTGGAAACCAGCCCACTTGGTTGTGGACTGGGACGAATGTTATTAGTAGATGTCCAGGAATTAGGCTGGAGTTTAAAAATCATACCAGCCACCAGTATCTGGAATGGTTATAATTCCTTCTGGCTGAATCTTTTCTGTCGTCTCGGTTTGCCCGGGGTAGTCGGGTTCATTTTAATTCTTGTGGCATTAGTTCGCCATATTCGACGGCAATTAAAACTTATTCAAGATCCTCTGGTTGTTGCAGTTATTGTCGGGGCCTTAATTGGAACTATTTGTCAATTGTTTATCTGGATCGCTAATAATACTTATATGCTGCCGGGCGGGTCGCTTAATTTCTGGTTTATGACTGGTATGTTAGTTGCCGGCTGTCGTGCTTATGCCGTCGAGCCGGATAAAGCTCCTGCCCGTGATTTATGGACATATCCAAATCCATCAATGGTTTTTATTCCTGTTAACTCTATTCAAACTAATAAATAAAAAGTGCACCAATGAATATCATATATCTTAACGGCCCATTTAATAAAAAAGCATTTTCACGTTCGAGCAGATCGCCCGCCGTGACCAAAAGCGGGACTATCTATTACCCGATCTGGCTTGCTTATGCCGCTGGCGTCGCTCAGCAGAGATTGCATAGCGATACTGAAAAAATTAATATCGAATTGCTGGATGCCGCGGCTCGAAAATTCAATGCTAGAGAAACCGTTCAGTATCTACAGGCAAGTCCTCCTGATATAGTTTTCTGTGATACATCAACACCCAGTATATACGAAGATATTATTACTGCCGGTGCGATCAAAGAAGCATTTCAAGATTGCAAAGTTATTATGGTTGGCACTCATGCTACCGCGATGGCTTGTGATGTACTAAATGCCGATCAGCGTATTGATGCTGTTGCAAGGGGTGAATATGATATTACCTCAATGGAAATCTGTCAGGCGGTTCTGAATGGCAAAAGTATTGAAAATGTCGATGGTATTTCATATCGATCCGGCGACCAGATTATCAATAACCCAGACCGTGAGCTCATCAGCGATTTGGACAGCCTGCCATTTGTCAGCAGCGTCTATAAAAAGTTTCTAAATGTTCGCGATTATGTATTTTCTGCCGCCCAGTTTCCGATGATTATGATCATCACTTCACGTGGCTGTACTAATCGATGCAAGTGGTGTTTGTATCCACAGGTTATGCATCGCGGTAAATATCGCATGCGTTCTCCGGAAAATATCGCCGCGGAATTCGCTTATATTGCTAAAGAGCTACCCGATGTCCGGGAAATCGGCATTGAAGATGATCTCTTTACCGGTGACCTTAAACGTCTCCGCAAAACTTGCGAACTTCTGATCGAGCAAGGCAATCAAATTGATTTCTGGTGTGATACCCGCGTCGATCTTGATTTTGAAACCATGCAGCTATTGAAAAAGGCTGGTTGCCGTTTACTGGTCGCTGGCTTTGAAAGCGGCGATGAAGAAATCCTTAAAAATATTAATAAACGCGCAACGGTTCAGCAGGGACGGGAATTTATGGCCAACGCACGCAAAGCCAAATTGCTGGTGCATGGCTGCTTTGTATTTGGCAACCCGGGTGAAACTCCAGAGCTAATGCAAAAAACATTAGATATGGCTATCGAACTGGACCCTGACACTGCTCAGTTTTTCCCGGTGATTGTTTATCCGGGAACCCAGATGTATAGCTGGGCAGAAGAAAATAAATATTTGAATACCACAAATTTTAATAAATGGCTTACCCCCCAGGGTATGCACAATAGCGTCGTGGACCTGCCTGGGCTTAAAGGCTGCGATGTGGTAGGGTTTTGCGACCATGCAAGAAGATCATTTTATCTGAGACGAAAATACATAGTGAAAAAATTTATTCAATCTATATCTAATCCGCATGAAGCTAAAAGAAATATCAAAGGCTTTTGTAAAGTGGCAAGACACCTGGTTAAAAAATAAAAACGTCAGTTTGGTAAGAATATGGAATCTACATTAGAACAAAAAAAAGTATCGCTGCAATGGGAATACATATGCTGTAATATTTGTGGCCGTGATGATACTGCTGTCTATCATAAAGAAACTGTCGAACATTTTGGCCAGGAGCTGGATTTTCAAATAGTCCGATGCAGGCATTGCCAGCTGGTTTATACCAACCCTCGTCTAAGCGAACATAATGCTACATATCTTTATGATAATTCCAGCGATGAACAATTCCAGGCCCATGGTCAGGCCAAAATGGTAGTCTTTAAACCAGCTATCACAGAAATTAAAAACTTCTTAAATAAAAATCCTTCTAATGAAAATAAACTTCTGGATATCGGTTGTGGCAGTGGCCATTTCATGCAATTGGCCCAGAATAATGGTTTTGATGTAACTGGTATCGAACCGGCTGAAACTTCCGCGCATTATGCCCGGAATATTATGAATATGCCGGTGATTTGCGATGATATGAAAAATGTTCAGTTGCCCCATGAAAGCTTTGACGCCATTACCCTTTGGGATGTTATCGAACATGTCAGTGACCCCCGCGCGGTGCTGGAGCAGGTTAATAAATGGCTCAAACCAGGCGGCATCGTCGCTCTGCGTTTCCCTTCGGCAACCTGGCAAAAAATCAAAGGTATTGTCTTGCAAAGACTTTTGCATAGCAAACGTCCTTCGTTTGGCCCGACCATGCATCTTTACTTTTTTAATGAAGATACTTTTACAACAATTGCTAATAAGGCCGGCCTGGAAGTTGTCAAAGTTAAATCAACTTCCAATGAAACCAATGCCAACAGCAGCTTAATTAACAGAATTAAGTCTGTCAGCAATTATGTGATGGCCAGCTATGAAAAAATTAGTGGCAAACACCCGGGCAATCTCGAAATCTATTGCCGCAAACCTTTGTAATTACAGATTTCATCCTGCTGAATTTTTTACTGGGGGGTTAATAAAAAAATGAATGATAACTATAGATTAATTTTGCAAATTATATTTTGGATGTGTTTGTTAGCAACGATGTACACTTATGTTTTGTACCCGGTTTTGTTAATTCTAATGAACAGGTTCAGCCGAAATACTTTTAACAGCAATGATGACAGTTTAATCTCAACAGATTTGGAACTGCCCGCAGTCACCATGGTAATAAGTGCTTATAATGAGCAGGATGTAATAAGTGATAAAATCTTAAACTGCATGGCAATTGATTATCCCGAAGACCGGATAAAATTTATTATTGGCTCTGACGGTTGTGATGATCGTACCAATGAAATCCTGCAGAAGTTAACTGATACAAGGTTTCATGTCGTGCTGATTCCTCAACGGCGTGGCAAAGTCAGAATGCTTAATCTTTTGATGGGACTGGTGCATAGCGACCTGGTGGTTTTTTCTGATGCAAATACCATGTATGCCAGTGATTCAATAAGAAAACTAGTAAGTAAATTCAATGACGAAAAAGTTGGCTGTGTCATTGGCCATCTGGAATTATCTGCCCAAACTACCGACGCTGACGCATGTAAACCTGAAGGCATGTATTGGCGCTATGAAAATAAAATTAAACAATTAGAAAGCGACCTCGGTGCCGTCCCGACCGTTAATGGCGGCATTTTTGCTATTCGTCGTGAACTCTATAATGTTTTACCCGAACATGCAGTTACTGAAGATCAGGTGCTGGGCATGAAAATAATGACACAGGGCTATCGCTGTGTTTTTGCCGATGATGCCAGGGCTCATGAAGATGTTGCAGACTGGAAGGGCGAACTACGTAGGCGAATCAGAATTAGTGCGGGTAATTTCCAATCATTGTTCTTAGTGCCGCAAATCCTAAACCCCCGATGTGGACGGGTCAGCTTTGCTTTTTATAGCCATAAACTTTTGAGGTGGATGGTGCCATTCTTTTTGATTGGGATGCTGATGGCTAATATTCTGCTGGTCGGCAAAGCATTTTATGGCTCAACAATGATATTACAAACCATATTCTATGGCAGCGGCTTAATTAGCACAGTGACGCCTAAACTTACCGGGGTTCTGAAATTACTGGCAATACCAAAATACTTTATCTCAATGAATTTTGCGATACTAATTGGCTTTATGCGATTCGTAATGAAACGCCAACATGTTACCTGGGCCAAAACCAGAAATATAAATTGATATATTTAAAACAACTTTTTGCTGTCCAGTAAAAATGTTACCGGCCCGTCATTGACGCTTTCGATATACATGTGAGCCCGGAACATTCCGGTTTGCACCTTGACCCCATAGGCTTTTACTGCCTCAATGGTTTTTTCATAAAGTATTTCCGCAACTTTTGGTTCTGCTGATAAGTCAAATCCGGGCCTTCTGCCTTTACGGCAATCCCCTAGCAATGTAAACTGGCTGACAATTAAAACTTCACTGCTCACATTAAGGGTCGATAGGTTCATCTTGCCCTGGTCATCACTGAAAACCCTTAAGTTCACGATTTTGTCGGCAATAAATTTCATGTCATCCTCAGTATCACCATTTTCAACCCCCAGATACACAAGCAGACCCTTTGAGATTTGCCCAACAGCTTTACCCTCGACCCGAACTGTAGCATTGCTTACCCGCTGAATAACAACTCGCATAAAAAAACCTTCCATAAAAAAAGACAGGACCGCATAGCCCTGCCTTATAATCAGTATTTTTGAATAATCTTATTTTGCAACTTTGACATTGCCGGAAGGTACTATGTAAATTTCTACCCGACGGTTTTTCTCATTGCCTTTTTTACCGGGTGCATTTGGTTCGGCGGGTCTGAACTCACCAAAGCCTGCGACAGACAAACGGGTTTCAGCTATGCCAGAAGTTGAAAGTATGTTTTCAACTGATATTGCCCGGTGAGCCGATAAATGCCAGTTGGTTGGGTGCTTGGCTCTTGTCTCAGGTTTTTTAATTGGGATGTCATCGGTATGACCAGCAACAATAATATCAAATGTCCCTGCGGTATCTTCAGACATGATCTGACTGAACTTTTCTAAAGCTGCACGGGCATTGTCTGAAACAGTGTCACTGCCGGGTGCGAAAGTCAGGTCGCTTTTGAATTTTACCACGCCGGTTTTTTCATCGAAAGTTACCAGATCGCTGCCTGTGCTTATCGCCCATTCCTGCAATGCACTATTGAGCTCTGGTGGCAAAAATGATTCGCCAATCTGTTCAGATAATCTTTTGATAATTGCATCTTGTTGACTGATAGCTTCTTTGAGAGTAATCACTCGGTCTTGGTCAACTTTGCGCAAATTGTCAATTTGATTGAATTTACTTTGCCAGAGCTGCAGCTGCAGTTCGAGATTTTGCTTTTGCTCCATGGCTTCTTCACGAGCCCGGTTAGCTGTCTGGTTCTCGCGTTGCAGTTCTTTATATTTGGCCGTTGGCACACAACCACTGACACTGATGAGGATCAAACCTGTAATCACAAATTTGCTGATAAGCTTGACGGCTTTCATACCCGTGCTCCTAACCCGGACTCTGCCGGCTACTAAGTATTTACTATAATATTATCGTCCGATAATCCTTGTGGTGTATACACTTAGGCTTTCAGACATTATTTAACAATATGATATTAACAAAATTTTCAGTCTAGTCAATCCTGTTAATTACTCTTGTGAAAAAACCTTTGTAAGTCCTTTATATTCCAGTGAAAATTTTAATGATTGGTAGACTTCTAAATTAAAAAAACTCCTTTTCCCGATAAAAGAAAAGGAGTTTGGTCATGTTTGCTATATTAAGATTATTTCTTTTTCTTTGCTTTTCTTGGTGTAGAGGCTTTTTTAGCAGGTTTTGCTTTTTTTGCCTTGGCAGAAGCCGTCGATGCACCACCACCAGAACCGCCACCGGCCATAGAAATAATCAGGAAAATAATGACCCAGACCAATCCGCCAACGGCAATATAGGCAATCTTGGGATTAAGTGTATCTGAAACCATTGGCAATTTAACATTCATTGCTGATGAAAATGCTACACAAGCCATATAAATGAGTATCAGAAGCGGTGCCAGTAGCATAACGCCAAATTTTCCGCTTGCTTCATCGTACATTTGAATATTTCTAGCTGCCGCCATCGGCATCGATGGCGTTGACATGGGTTCAACTGCTCCACCAGCGGCATTATCATCTACAAGAACTGTCGATGTTGAAGTTCTCTCGGGCATATCTAATGATGCTGCCGGGGCTGCATTTCCAAAATCCTCAGCACCAGGGTAAATTTCTTCTAATAGTTCTGCCCCAAGACTGGTTTCATCAGCTTCACGAGATAAATCAAGCAAACCTGAGCCGCTGGAACCGCTATCAAGTGAAATCTGGTCGCCCAGTTCATCGCTTTCAAGGTCGCCCATCGCAAAGTCGTCATCACCTAAACTACTGGCAGATAGGGCATTAGTGCCAAAACTGGTTACAACAGTGTCATCATTTGCCGGTGTAGTGTCGTCTAGTGATAGTTCACCCAGTGAATCATCAGCCCCTAGCGATATTGCATCGCCAGTTGATGTTGATGAAAGCCCGATGCTGGTGCCGGTGCTCATTGACAAAAGGTCAATTTCCCCGGTAGTGCTTCCACTTAGAGATATGTCTTCGGCAGTATCAGCCAGAGAAATGTCCATATTGGAGTCGCCTAGTGATGGAGGTTCGACTATGGGACTGGCCCCAGCAGCATCGCCGCTAACCATGCCAATTGCCAGTTCATCAATTTCATCTACTTTGAAAATTGACTTGCCGCAATCTTTGAACTCACGCAGCGTGCCATCTTGAGCCAGTTGCCTGACTTTATCTTCGCTGCAGCCTAGTTTATTCATGGCTTCTTCGATATTGTAAAACATTTTAGCCATTACGGTGGGTCCTCCGGTTCGTTGCTTTTTGTTCCGAACGATTATTATTTATTTAAGGTCTTGTCAAATAATCTTTTATGACAAGATATTTTATTTTGTCTGCTTATTCTGATAACTTATACTTTGGCAGTAAACCTGTTTTTCAGTGTGCTTTTTAGTCTTTCCGGGAGTCATTAAATAACAGTTTTTTGACTTCTTCAGGTCTGGGCTCTGCAGTATTATAGTCTTTCAGGAGGGAATCATAGCGATAGCTTCGGGCAGCAACTAGCTTTAGCTGGTAACTGCCTGAGTTGCCTGACTCATATTTATAGATACACATGGTTTTGTTTTCGGTATCTATTAATGCTATTGCTTCATCTCCGGTTCGGGTTAGAAACGGATATGAAATGATGGCATTATTGCTATTTTGAATTTCAGCTTGACCTTGAGCGGTTGTCGGGCTCGTAAGCGATATTATCGCAAAAGTTGAGCATATCAACATCGCTAATACTATAGCTGTCTTTCCGGTCTGTCCAAATGTGTTTGGCATACGTTAAACCATATTTAAAATAACAAAAATCACAATATTTCGCAATTTGTCATTATATCTAAAAGTCTTGTATATGCAAGATAAAACTCAATTTTAGCTCAATAGTAAAGGTGAAATCTTTTTAGTTGCTCATTGCCACCCTTTTCATTAGAATGCCTAAACTATGAAAAAAAGGTCGAAAAAACATAAGATACTGATAATAATAGCTTTATGCGTGTTTTTGCTGGCGTTGGCTACTTTAACCTTACCATATTGGCTGCCCAAAAGTTATATAAAGGCCACTATTGAAAAACAGATGACTTCCCAGATGAATCGTCAGACTAAAATCGATTCGTTAAAATTAAGCTGGACGCAAGGCATTGAAATTCAGGGTATTAATGTCGCCCGACATAGTGATTTTGGTATTGGCCAACTGATGCGAATTGGCAAATTTCAGTGTGAATTTGATCTTTTTGGACTTAAAGCCAGGCATTTAGAGTTGGCTGTGATGCAGGATGTCGATGTCAATGTAGTGGTATTACCAGATGGCCGTGTCAATGTTATGGAATTGCCACCCCTGCAAATTGATTTTGACCGTTTTGATTATCAACAGATGACCGTGGGATTTTTCCTCAAAAATGAAAAAATTCTCACCCTTTACAGTAATGGCCAGGTCTGGATTAATAATCTAAACAATAAATTTGCATGGAATATAAATGCCTCCCAAAAATCCGGCTCTGACCCGGCTATAACCTCGTTTGGCAAAAATGGAGATGTTCCAGATTATTTATCGCCCGGCGATGCTAAAATCCCCGTTTGCGTTGACATCACAAATTTTGATCTTTCCAGAATTATCCTTAACGAGAAACTGAAATCCCTTTTGGCTGACTTTGGCATCAACCCCACTGGTATTACCGGTAGGCTTTCGGCAAATCTAACTACCAGATTTAATCCAGATATTTCCCTAAATGCCAATCTGAACTTGGCTGTCAATAATTTAACTGTTAAAAGCGAGCAGGGCGATATATTCAAAGATTTTTCCATAGCGACAAAAATTAATTCAATTATTTCCCAGGACTATATCGAAGCTCAATCAACATTTGCCAGTTCAGAATTTAATACCGCTGGTGAATTCAGCTATGATTTTGGTTTGAACAGCTTAAATTTTGAACTGAAAGATAGCCAACTGAATTTTGATAAAATTTTCCAGACTTTGCCCTTTTTAAATAATTTGCAGTTGGCTCAACAGCTAAAGCCTCGGGGCAATCTGAAGTTTAATCTTAATTGTACACCAGGTTCTTTTACCCGGGCATCCTTTGAAATAGATGCTACTGACATGGGTTTTGATCTCGAATATGCCATCAAACCTGCGGGCATACCGTTTGTTATGCAAGGTAAACTCAACAAACAAGCGAACAAAATAAAACTTGATATTAATGATTCTCAGCTGTCAACTGCAACCATGCGAGCCCAAATAATTATTCAAGATATCTTCGCACAGGCGATCAAACCCAACGGCACTGTTAGAATTAATTTTGAAGATGTCGCTCAATTTGGCAATGATTTATGTTTTCCGATCAGTGAAAATATCGTCGCAGGTGGCCCGATGGTATTTGATCTGGATTTTCATGATGATACTTTAGCCGCTTCAGCGGTGATGGCCGGTGATAGTTCCTGCCATGGATATTATCAAAACCAAACTATCTTTGCAAAAGAGCTGGGCCAACAGCTAAAAATGAATGTTCAAGGCCGATGGCCAACAAATCAAAATACTTTTGAGAATATTTCTGCAGACGTCAGTGTTGGCCAGGGCAATATCCAGTTGCAAGCTCATAAGCTGATTCTAACCGATCAAAAAAACATTGCCCAGCTCGACGCCGATATTGAATTGAAAAATATTGACTCGTTGAAAAAAATATTTCCTTTCTTGCAGAAAATGCTTATTCGCAAACAAATTAATCTGGATGGAGATTTACAGGCGAATATTAATTTTGAGCAAAGCCCCACAAAAAATACATTGCATAGCAAACTCGATTTGACTAATGCAGATTTTTGTTTACAAGACAACAGCGGCAAATTTACCTACCACAAGTTAATGAATTTTCCAGCTCATATAGATTTTGATTTAACCGAAAATATAGTGATTGGCTATATTAATGGCAAGGTAGCAATGGATATCGATGGCCTGAATCTAAATGTGAAGGGCTGTTTTAGAAAAGATTTTTACAGCAATATTAATTTAGAAAATCAACTCCTGCCTTTTAACCTGGGAAGCTATCAATTCTACGATGCGACTCTTATTGCAGAAACCGACCATTGCGAAAAACTTTTCCAGGCTTTTCCAGACTTTGATGGCTCGATAAAAGTCAAAGATCACCAACTGGAAAATCTCACGGGTAAAATCAAGTTAGGTTTTAAACTCAATCATGCAAACAACTGGCAGGCGAAACTCGGTTTTGACGCAACCGAAGCTGACTTTGATATTATTGTCAAAAATAAAAAACAAGAATTTCATACCTATAATAAAATTTCTCAACAGCCTTGCAAACTTAATACCAATTTTGAAATTAAAATTAATTATGATCTGATGCGTTGCATTTTTCCAGGTTTTTTCAATAGCCAACCGATGATCATTGCCAATTGCCTGTCGCTCGATTTTCTGCTGGATAAATCCCGCCTTAGTGCCAGTGGCTCTTTGTATCTGGATGAATCCGTTGGCGATGTTTATGATTATAATTATTTTACATCGATTTATGAGGGTAATTTTAATGTTAATTCAAATATCCAATCTGAACAAATTCTTGACCTGGTTTTCGCTGGCTATGATGACCTGCCACAGCTGCAAGGCGCTGCCCAGTTTGATGGGATTATTAAATGGGATAGCGATAGTGTTGATATTCAGTCTAATCTCGATTTGACCAATACTGAGATAAAACATAAACTTGAAATTCAAGATGGACCACAACATTTTAATAAGCCTGCCACTGAAAAATTAGATATCGCTTTTGATGCCGCCTATGACAAAAATAAATCAAAACTTAACTTAAACCGTATTAAAATCAATGCTCTCGATAATGTTATTGCCATAGCAATCAAAGACGACCAGAATTATAATTGCAACTTCAATATAACCGATGGCCAGAGCTTAATAGGTTGGCTCGATAACTTCCCAGTCGAAGACTTTCAGACCCAACTCTCCGGTGATATTGCTCTTACTGTCAAACATAATTCTCCCCCTGAATTTTATATCCATTCAATTGATTGCATGGGCACCCTGGGTGGCCAATATAAATCTCAGGATTTCGTCATAGCTTTCGATAAGATTAAATTTTGCGATAACCTGACCTTGTTGGACAATCTTCAGTTTAAGCTAAATCAAAATGATGTTAACGTAAATGCTCATCTAACCAATCTTTCTGTATTTGATAAACTTGATAAATATCCGAGCGGAGAAATTTTTCTCAATAGCCAAAACCTCGATATTGACCAGATGCAAGCCGATATAAAAATACTTGATTTTACCAATTCCTCTGACACAGATTTTAATGCCGAAGCAATAGTTAAATATCTCAAGCAATGTAATATTCAGGTTAATGCCAATATTTCCAACCTGGGTTTTACCGATCCTGAAAATGAAGTTTTTCTCCAACCCAAACAGCTCAAAGGTAAATTTTCCATAGCCGACCAACAGCTTCTTGGCAGTGTTATCACCAGTGTTAATGCAGGTGTTTATTCTGTCGATATTAATTGTGACCTTGCCGAAGAAAAACCGATCTTGAAATATTCTATGCAAAGCAATGCCCTTATGGCCAGCCCCGCGCTTTGTCGAATTGTCGAAAATAAACTGCCCGGACTTATCCTTCAAGGTGATGTAAGCGAAAAATATGATTTCCAAACCAGTCTTTATGATGTTTTTAATATGGAATATTGCTGGACTGGCAAAGGCCAAACCGTCCTTAATGATGGCTTAACCATTGGCTCTGGTGGCCCCGGCTGGATGCAAAAAATTATCCCTTCACTTAAAACATCACAATACCAATGGCAAAAAATGACTTGTAAATTCGATCAGTTAGCCGATGGCTCCCGCAACAATCACCTGGTTTTCCAGGGTGATAAATTTGACCTGTATATGAATGGCACGACCATTCCGGTTAGAAATTCAGCCGAATATGATAAGGCTATCGGCCTGCTAAACGCCGAACTCAAACTGCAGCAGTCCCAACTTGAACTCATTAATCAAAACAAAATTAATGTAACCGATACCCAAAAGCAATATTATCGGCAGCGATTAAATTATATTCAGCAGCTCATAGCTAAAGATGCCAATGGCACCAAATTGAAAATCAATTATGGCGATTATCTCATTGGCCTAACCACCGCTATCGCCAGCGACAAACCTTTCGGTACTCCAAAACAATTCCTCCCTGTTCCAGTTTTTCGCAACCAGGGTTATATTGCCGGGGGCGTGATGTTCGGCATAGAGAACACTTCATTTTAGATGTAGATATTCGCACTTTCAAACTTACAGATAGTCAGTTTGAGTTATTCTACTGGTATTCAGGCGGCTCAAAACCTTCGGTAACAGGCTCGTCCATTTCGATTACCCGCATTGTTTTCCATTTACCGTTATTAAACCGCCACAGAAAAGCTATAGCCAAAACACAAACCGTTAGTGTGAAAAATGCCCAGTAATGGTAAAGCCCGCCACCGCAAGCATTAATAATAATACTTGGTATTAATAGTAAACCCCAGTGTATCGCAACCGACATCCACATCACAAAACGAGTGTCGCCAGCTCCGCGCAAGGCTCCGCCCATGATAATGCTTCCGGTGTCAAAAATAGATATCAGTGCTGCAAATATCAAAAGCTGTCGGGCGATGGGTAGCATTTCAGCGAAAATATCAGCATTGCGCTCGCTCTTAAATAAATTCAGGTATAAATCTGGAATGATACAAAAACTGATTGCCAGCAAAGTCATATATGTAAAAGACATCTGGGCGGCACGCCAGGTAATTGTCTGAGCTTTTTTAGGATCATTACTTCCCAATGATTGACCAACCAGGGTTGCAACTGCAATCGACATACCTATCATCGGTAAGAAAGCCAAAAGATTTACCTGCAAAGCTAACATGTGTGCATTCATCTTGACATCTCCCAGTCTACCGACGTATAGACCAAAAGTCATAAATGAAATCATGTCCAGAGTGTTTTGCAAACCACTTGGGAAACCAAAACGCATTAGCCTTGTAAATATATCACGATCGAAATATTTTTTTGGCAGAATATTGTATTTTTGGCGATACTTACTGTTGAAAACTAAACATATATAAATTACGCTCATTAACACCGCCGCAGCAACTGTTGCTATACCTGCTCCTTTTATTCCCATTTGCGGAAAACCAAATTTACCAAAGATTAATATATAATCCAGAATGACATTCAAAGTGGTGCCAATTAATGTTGTTATCATAATCACCCTGGTCTTGCCTCTGCCGCTAAAAAAGCATGATAACGAATTACTTAAAAGCATAGGCCAGGCACCAAGTGTTAAAATCCTGAAATACATAATCTCATGCGGAATGATTTTTTCATCATGTTTCATAAATGCAAAAATATCTTCCGACAGGAAGCTGACTCCAACCATAAACAAACCGGCAAAAGTGGCAAAAAATATCCCTTGCCATATCGCAATGCCAATTTGATTATATTTTTTTGCTCCATGATATTGGGCCACAAATGTATTTGTGTAGCTTGCCACACCAACAAATAGACTTAAAATTGTCCAGTTGGTTATGCCAGCCATTACCGACCCGCTCATCATGTTTGGGTCAAGTTTGGCAAGGAATATCCTGTCAACAAACATCTGAATCGAATGCGAACCGCTACTGACAATCAATGGCATTGCCAATAACAATATTTTTTTATAGCCAACCGGGCCGTTCCAGCGTTTTTTTAGTTTTTTTAACAAATGATTCTCAACTTTATTCAGCAAAGCTGCTTTCTGTTATATTCATCAACGATTTCTTTTACAATTCTGACTCGTTCTATATCACCGGTCGAAGAAATTTCATCGGAAATTCCAAGAATTAATTTCGGGGCAAACAACCCAATTAACTTATGTACACAATTAATCAAAATTTCTTCCGAATATGTCTTATCAAAATATACCGCCGGTATTCCATCCAGCAAAAACATCTCCTCGCCCAATGCCTCTTTTATCTCTTCCAGGGTTACATCGCCCTGGGGCTTTGGCGTAATAGCTTCGATACCATCCAGTCCGGTATCCCCTGCATATTGTAAAAGACCTTGACAGTTCCCATCCCAATGTGAACAGACAAATTTATTAGCTGCATGGAGTTTTTCACAGCGGCTTTGACATTCAGGCAGATGATACTTTTTAAATAGACGCGGGGTCAATGTCGCCGAATGAATATTCTCGCCAAAATTTATTATCTCAATTGGCGAATCATTTATAAGTTTTATTAATATATCATGCGATAAACTTCTGGCCTTAAAATACGCTTCTATTGTATCGGGCCAATCATATAATGCATAGATGCCTTTTTCAATACCCATTTTCTCAATATATAAATTTTGTACATTCATGCGGGGCATAAATATTGTCGGAGCACCCAAATCGCAAAGTTCAGCATAAAGCTTGTCGTATTTTTGCTGGTCCCATTGCCACGTAGCATTTTCTTCACGCCACAGTGCCACTTTCAGTTCATCTTCAGTTTCTACTTCCCATTTAATACGTATCGACTCTGGGTTATGGTTACTCTTTTGGAGTATTTCAATTTGTCGACCGACTGGGGTTTCTATTGTCCTTTTTTGTCGATTATTACCTAAATCTTCAATATATTCTCTAACCCTTGGCTCTTCATTGCGTATAAAGCAATCATTAAAATCATATAGCCTGGCCGAACAGCCCAGCTTACGATAAATGTCATAAAACGATAATCCCTCATAGCCATCCGGCAAAGTTTCATTATTGAAATATTTGTCGTTATACCAGCAAGTGATTCGGGGCTGCCAGATAATCTTACCTTTTGAACGCCCAAAAGCTACATCAACATGCAATTGTCTAAAATCTTCCATCATTAATTCCCAGCATAACTCTGGCTAAATAAAAAGGCCATGCCAGCTTCTGCCAACATGACCTGATAGTATATCCAATTTCTCTTAAGAAACTATTTTTTTCTTTTAACTACTCCATTTGGCTCTATCCATTTTTTTTGGCTTTTAGTGATAATATCTACTGCCACCCCAGGATCATCGGTTAAGGTATAAAGATCAATATCCTCCGGTGAAATATTACCGCCGGCCAGCATTACTTTTTCGATCCATTCCAGCAGACCTTTCCAGTAGTCTGTACCCATTAATACCACGGGAAATCTATGCATTTTCAGGGTTTGAATCAGTGTTAATGATTCAAAAAATTCATCTAAGGTCCCAAATCCGCCCGGAAGACATACAAAACCGTCGGCATACTTGGTAAACATGGTCTTGCGAGCAAAGAAATATCGAAAACTCAAAGATAAATTCTGGTATTCATTGGGCTTTTGCTCATGGGGCAGCTCTATATTTAGCCCAACACTGGTACCACCAGCTTCGATGGCTCCTTTGTTAGCAGCTTCCATGATCCCGCCGCCACCACCTGTAATTACCGACATATCTGCCTTGACAAATGCAGCTGCGGTCTCGACAGCCAAATCATAATATGGTGTGCCCGGTTGGGTTCGGGCCGAGCCGAATATCGTAACTGCTGGCCCTAACTTGCTTAATTCGTCAAATCCTTCAACAAATTCAGCCATGATTCTAAATACTCGCCAGGTTTCTTGGGTAAAGTCTTCTTTGATTGGCATTTATATTTCTCCTGTTATATGACTATATATCTTAAATAACCATTATCGACCAAATACACCCATACCAATAATTATTGATATACTATATTTTTTTTATCGCACTAAAAACCTAAGCAATAAGTTAGACAATATGTGTTATTCCTTAATAATCAGCTAAAATCCGTGAATAATTTATTATTTACCATATTTTGACCAAAAATTATCAAAGATACACCCGGAACTGGTCGAATATATAAAAGTTGCTATCAATAGCAAAACCATATTTTTTTTGCTGGTTATTATGCACGAAGCTTTTTTTTGGGCTATACTTATATTAGTTTTAGGCTGAATGCTTTTTTATTGATAAAAACTGACAAAATAAGGTATATCTTAATTATGGATCATGATGACTATATAATTCTAACGATTGCGGACAATCTTACCCAGGCTAGACAATTTCAGACATTGCTGGAAGATTATGACATCGAAGCTATTATCTCTAAAAGAGACCCTGATGCTGATAATGAAATCACTATCAAAGTTCCGGAAGATCAAATTGATGACGCTAGAGACATCCTCGAACGCATAAATGATTTGAGCGATGAGCTCGAATATGAATATTTTGATTCTAATTGATTATGATGACACCGATGACGACGAATTGCAGATAGCCGAAAATTTCTCAGCTTTTGACCCCGAACTCGGCCATGACCTATCAGATAACTTTGACAATGATCAATACATGGAGGACTGAAAATGCAGGAAATGAGTGACACAATGCTGGAAGATTATGATAGCACAGACGATTTAGACGATATTGATGATATCGAAGACATAGAAAATCTCGATGATATTGATTTTGATGAAAAACGTGGCAACAACCAGGATCGTCGTGGTGATGGTCGCCGCAGTGGTTTTGACCGCCGTAATGGCATTGGTGACTATGCCGGCCCCGAAAGACGGGTAAATAATGATGATCGCCGGGTCGAAATGGAACGACGTCGTGGCCCTGGTAAACGCCGCAGCGACGAACGCCGCAGTGCCGAAGAGGGCGAAATGAACGATGAACAGTTCGCTTTCCTTAAAGCCATTGAAGAATACAAAAAAGTTAATCGTCGGCCATTTCCTAGCTATACTGAAATTCTGGATATTATTTATGCTCTGGGCTATCGACAGGTTGCAGAGTCTACATCTATCGAAGAAGGCAGACAATAACAACACAACTATAACCTCAAGCGACAGCGCGTGGACCACAAAGATAGATTCGTCGCCTGAATTTAAAATTAAAAAAAGCCAGTCCCATTTAATTGGAGCTGGCTTTATTTTTAGTATCGTTTCCCCTCTAATCTCTATTTAGGGAATTTATTGTCATTCCCCGGCCATTGCGGGCCGTGAAAATATATTCATCATTGCTCAAAAGCGAATCGATATGGATTTCAATGCTCTTGTTATGCAGCTTTTCCAGATCACTTATTGATGACCGCTTGCGGTTCTGTAAATATGCTGCCACATCGATCGAAACTCTGATATCGATAGATTCTGTGCTGTCATGTTCCATGGCATATTGCATATGTCGCATAATCTCAATTGACATTGACTCAGGAGTCTTAATCAGACCTGAACCTTTGCAATGCGGACAATCCTTAAATATGCTGCTCTTTAGCGAAGGTTTCATACGCTGCCGGGTCATTTCAACCAGACCAAACTGACTGGTACGCAGAATCTTGGTACTGGCCCGGTCGGTGCTGACCGCTGCTCTTAATGTTCGTTCTACCTCACGTTTATGTTTTTCTGCGATCATATCGATAAAATCGATGACGATCACGCCGCCAAGGTCACGCAATCTTAATTGACGGGCGATTTCCTGGGCTGCTTCTACATTGATCTTAAATGCCGTAGTTTCAGCGTTTTCCTGTTCGCGATATTTGCCACTATTGATATCGATTGCTACTAATGCTTCGGTCTGGTCAATCACAATCGAGCCGCCCGATGCCAACGGAACATGCCGCTTTTGAATTAGTTCGATTTCCTGTTCAATTTTATAATTCTTGAACATCGGCGATGCGCCTTTATAAAGCGTAACGCATTTGCGACTGCGTGGCATCGCGATAGAGAGAAACTTGCGAACCTTATGATAAGCTGCTTCGCTATCGCAGTGTATTTTTGATATAGAAGTATTAAAAACATCGCGTATGGTGCGGGTAATAAGATCAGATTCCTGATATAATGCCGTCGGGGCCGGATCGTGCTTGATACTCTTGGTCATGTTTTTCCAGAGCCTCAGCAGATAATTCATATCCCGCTGCAAATCACGTTTATTTGAACCCTGCGCCGCTGTACGCATAATAATGCCCATATCCTTAGGCGGGTCCAACTGGCCCAGCAGAACCTTAAGCTTACCTCGAGCATCTTCATCTTCTATTTTACGTGATACTCCGGTTTTATTCATGCCCGGCATCAAAACCAGGAAGCGACCTGGAATCGAAAGATAAGTACTCAGGGTTGGCCCCTTGGTCCCTATGCCTTCTTTGATCACCTGAACAATTATTTCCTGACCTTTTTTGATACAGTCCTGAATTGGCGGACGATCTTTGCGGGGCTTTTTCTTGCCAACTCGCTCTTTCTTTTCACCTTGTTTTAAATATGAACTTTGCACATCGCTGATGTGTAAAAAACCATTTTGCCCTACTCCAAAATCTATGAAGCACGCCTGAATACTTGGCTCAACATTTACTACTTTGCCTTTATAGATATTTCCGACCAGACTCGCTGATCCCAAACGTTCTACATAAAGCTCTTCCAGCCTTCTGTTAGCCATGACAGCTATGCGGCACTCTTCCTCCTGGGCCACATTTATTAGCATTTCTCTTGCCATGATTGTCCTTTCAATTTGTTTTACCCTTTAAAGCTTTCGCCCTGGGTACATTGTATTGGTATACGCCACTGTTGGCGGTGATTTTCTTTTTTATAGTGAAAAATTAGTTGTAGCTTCGTTATTACAAATTAATGGTTTTCAGGGTAGCTATGCCAATTAAAAACCTGAAACCTGTTGCCATAACCTAAGCAGAATATATTTTTATAAATATCTCAACTTTTCACTTTTAAATTATTTCTATATTCTGTTCCAGCTCTATCTGTTTGCCAAATACAGCTTTTGTTCTCTGGATAAAAGTTATATCCTTTATCATATCAATTCCCAGCATACTCATTAATTCATCAATCCTGCTGGTGCCAGTACGAAATATATTCATGCTTAAATTGATGGTATTGCCATTCAGTTCCAAAGAACCAACTGTTACCTTAAGATCTAAATATTTAACTGGATGGCGACCTCGAGACGGACGGGTAAAAACCAACTTTTCCATTGCATTAAATTTATCAATGTTGCCCGCTATTTTTGCCAAATCAGCTTCCTTAGCTATACTAAGAGCATATGTGCAGCCCGTTGGGTACAAGGGCTCATCAAAAGCTGCATAGCGACCATGTGTCACTTCAATGTTCGCTGGCAAATTCGCGTTGATCTTAGCGATAAACGAATCAATTTCAAGTTGTTCGGTCAGTTCGACGATCAGAAGCTCGCAATCTGAAGCAATTGCGACATTACGCGGCATTGGCAATGATAAACGAATTCGCGGATTAAAACCCTGAGTATACCGCAAAGGTACCTCACAGCGACTAAATGTCTGCTGCCAAAGTTTTACTGTATCACGATGCGACAGAAATCTCCTGTCCCTTTTAATCGTAAACCATAATACCAGCCGATATTTCTGAACCTCAGAACCGATTGGATTATCTGTCATATTTCCCTTTTTTGTATTTTTCGCAGCTCTTCGCGTAAGTAGCTGATTGTTTGTGTATCGGTGTCGAATTTTAATGCTCTTCGGGCAACATCTCGACAATATTCCATAGATACTGATCGTATTATCTGTTTGATTTCTGGTATCATCGGCGCTGCCAGCGATAAGGTGTCAAATCCCAGACCCAGCAATAATGGCGTAAATTCCGGCTCCGATGCCATCTCACCACAGAGACTCAGATCAATGCGCGAACGCTTGGCCACTTTCACAATTTTTCTGAGCAATTGTAAAACCGCCGGATGCAATGGACTATATAGCGATGCTACCTTCTCATTGACACGGTCAACCGCCAGGGTGTATTGGATCAGGTCATTTGTACCAATACTGAAAAAATCAACTTCGTCGGCCAGACTGTCAGCGGTAAGGGCCGCTGCCGGTGTTTCGATCATAATGCCAATCTCAACATTATCGTCAAATGGGATACCTTGTTCTTCAAGGTCTTCTTTTACATCTGCAACTACCCATTTTGCCTGACGTAATTCCATCAGATTTGTTATTAATGGAAACATGATTTTTGTCTTGCCATGCACCGATGCTCTAAGCAATGCTCTTATCTGAGTCTTGAACATGTCCATATGCTGCAAACAATATCGTATTGACCGTAGACCCAGATATGGGTTCTTTTCTCGAATCATCTTTATATTACGCGGAAATTTATCACCGCCTAAATCCACTGTCCGAAACGTAACCGGTTTGTCGCCCATATTCTTCAGGGTCTCAACATACACTTTGTATTGGGTTTCTTCCTCTGGCTCCTTCGGTGCATCCAGATATAAAAACTCGGTGCGATATAGACCTATTCCATCTCCGCCTTTTTCCAAAGTAGTCAAGGCCTCTTTGGGAAATTCAATGTTGGCCATCAGCTCGATAATTTCTCCATCGAGTGTCTCTGCTGGCATGTCCTTTAGAACATCTAGTTCGATGGAAGCCTGAAGGATGTCTGCGGCAAATGCCCGATATTCAGCTATGGTTTCTTCATCAGGATTGATCACAACCCGACCACGGGTCCCATCAACTATCACCGTATCCCCTGATGTCACCAGAGTGCTGATATTTCCCAGTGCCACTACCGCTGGTATCCCGAGAGTCTTTGCGACAATTGCTGTATGGGATGTTCGACCACCGGCATCGATAGCAAAACCTTTAATATAACGCTTGTCGAAACTGGCGGTCTGAGTTGGGCTAAGGTCATAGCCAACCACCACTACCGGATCACGCAGATTTTTGAGATCTTTACGTTTTTCCCCTAATAAATGCCTTAACAGGCGTTTCTCAATATCGATAATGTCATTGGCACGCTCAGAAATATAAGCATCTTTTTCATTAGAAAAATGCTGGGCAATTTCACGCATCACAAAACTTACCGCATATTCCGCCGTATAACATTTCTCTGCCAGCAGGTCATCTATTTTTTTTCGCAGGGTTTTATCACGCAAAAAATGTAAATGTACGGCAAAAATATCTTTGATTCGACTGTCCCATTGATCCGACTGGGATACCCTTAAATTGGAAACTTCCTGAGTGGCATCCAAAAAAGCTTTGCGCAGACGTTGAATCTCTACTTCGGTTTTACTGGGAACTACGTGACGCTGAGGTATCCGTACCTCTTCAGCATCTAGAACCACCGCCGAGCAGATCGCTACGCCATGTGATACGCCTATGCCTTTTAATATTTCCATATTATTTTACTTTGTCTTCAATGATCAGTGCCAACGCTTCGACTTGCTGGTGAGCATCTGACCCACTGGCGCTTAGCGTCAGCATTGTGCCTTTGGTTGCTGCCAACATTGTCACTTGCATTATACTTTTGCCATCGACTTCGGTCTTGCCATTTGACAATGATACCGATGAATCATATTTGTTTGCACATTCAACAAGTTGCATTGCCGGACGCATGTGTAATCCTTCTTCGATTAGCACCTGCACTTCTTTTACTATTTTATCTGAGGGATTCAATGCCATTTGATCTTACCAGTTATCTTATTCTTTTCACTTCTAAAGCTCATTACGCCCATCATCTGCTTCTTTTAGCAAATCTACAATGTCTTCAGTGCTCTGGGCCTGACGTAAGAATTTGCGGAACATATCCCTTTGCAGGTGCGAGAAAAGTTTTTCCATGGCTTCAAGATGCTGATCAGGGTTATTTGGCGGACTCAATAGCAATAATACCGAATATACCGGAGCCTTATCCAGCGAATTAAAATCAATACCTTCAGTACTGCAACCTATAGTGCCTATTATGCTTTTTACCGAAGGGTGCTTGATGTGTGGCACTGCTATGCCCTTGCCGATCCCGGTTGATCCCTGACGTTCACGTTCAATTAGCTGTTCGACTATATCGTCACGGTCCTTTGTCGAAACTTTGCCTGCTTTGACCAGTGAATCAACCAGTTCGTTGACAATATCATCCCGATTCGCTGACTGTAATTCAGGCACCAATGCGTCTGGTACCATAAAATCCATCAATTTCATTTGTAAATACTCCGGATCATCGTGACAAATGCCCGATGATCTGATAAAAACTTCATGCAGTCCGAAACTCCAATTGTTTCGGACATATTATACTCTATTTCTCAGGTTTTCCCAATCAAATAAAGCTTTTTAACCTCTATCATCAGGGGGAAACCTGATTCTTCCCAATTTAGCAACCAAAACCAGCACAAACTTTACTGCTTGCCTGTAATTAAGCTTGAATAATTGAAAACTCGTAATCGCAAATTATTGCGGATTATTTTAATTATCTACGAAAATACGCTAAATCCGCATTATCCGCATCGTTTTTGTCTATTCCAGTTCATTGGCCTCAGCTTCTGCTTCCTGTGATTCAATTACTCCAGCTACCGCTTCCGCCGTTGAAACCTGATCCTTATGATTATGAACGATTTCTTTATGTTTTCTGAGTTGACGTTCTATCTTATCTATGCACAAATCCAATGCGGTATATGCGTCTTTATCATTTTCATGAACTACAAATGGCTGATGATTGTCGGCTTTGACAATAATCTCGACTTTGCAGCCTTTGCCTTCGGTTTCAACTACTACATCTATTTCTGCCAGCCTTTGATTGTATTTGCTGAGTTTTTTTACTTTCTTTTCAATGTGAGTTTTGATTGCTTCAGTTATTTCAATGTGTCTGCCGGTAATATTAGTGATCATTAGCAGGTTCTCCTATCTTGTTTGTAACTGTCTGCCATACCTTGCCTCTGCTAGGTTCTGACAGATTAATCTTCATTTTTAGTTTCAGTTTCGTTCTTAATCTCTTGTTTTCTTATCAATTCCGCCACCGCTGGAAATTCCTTATGGCTACCAGGAACCAATTGATGTTCCGGAACAATTACTCCACCACTTATCGTGAATCTAAATGCCTCATCTATTGTCATTGGAAGGTCCAGTACCTCGTCCCGTTTGGCGTGTATTATATAACCGGTTACCGGGGTTGGTGAACTTGGAACAAATATCGTCAAATACTGCTCCTTTTGCGTTTCATTGATATAGTTCATGCCACTACCGGTCACTAATCCTATCGACCATAAACCTGCCCTGGGGTATTGCACCGCCACCACCCGATTAAACTGAACCTTGTTTTCCCCAAAGAAAAACTCGGTTACCTGTTTAATATGTGGATAAACCTGCTTAAAACCTGGAACTCGCGCTACGCCATGTTCAAACATCTGCCACAGGCGGCGACCTAGAAACGATGCCAGCACCCGGCCGACAATATACACCAATAGCACCGCCAGCACAAAACCTACCAGCGATCTGGGCCATTGATTCCATTGTTCGCTCATTTTCCAACTGCGAACAGCTTTACTTCTTAACGCTTCTTCCGGGGTCATACTACTTTTTTGCTCTATCGATATATCAGGGTTACTCCGGTAAAATTCAGGTAATTCTTCAGGGTCAACAACCGGATAGCTGTCTGTTGAGTTTACTACCAGCTTAATTACCCCCTCGGTGATATGAACGCTTATGTTCTCCTGAATAAATTCATAGCCTTTAATCAGCAAAATAATGGTCAATACCGTTGGCAATAATGTTGCCAGACCCTTCAGAAAAAATTTCCTAAAGTCGTTTGCGAAACTCTTTTCCGCCTTGTTGGCCATCCATAAGTCCTTCTGAATCAACAGTTTATGCTAATTCTATGTATTGGTCGGTTATTATTATGATATTTCCATCGCAATGGCTATCTTGTAATATTTTAGCTATAGGTAGGATAAGCTCCCAGCTTGTCCCCATAGTGTGTTGGTTAGATAGAAAATCTTATTTCTTGCCAATCATCACTGGTTGCTCCAGGTCGCTAAAATGTTACGCTATCTTTTATATTTACTGTCTTTCTCTATCCGGTTCTGGACATCTTATGTTAATATCATCGGCTATTATACCTATTATAAAACAATCGAAAGCGCTTGAGTTTATAGCTTACATATCCGCAGGTCAACATAAAACCATTATAATATACCTTTTATCAGCGTAAACTTACTAAAAATAAGCATTAACATTAAATTATATAACCCCACCGGCCCCGTTGGCAACACCAAAAACTTACTCTTTTGCAATATTAATCATCCCCAGGTCCAATAATCACCAAACTCCACAGCTGGGTACACCATAACTCCCCGGGTGCTCAAGTGACAATCAAACTCCCCCCTTTGCCAAAAAACACAACCCACCAGGAAACCAATTCCTCTATAGTCTTGGTCGTCACATCATTAACAAATGGTTTATCTGCCTTAGCTGGTCCCACTGGTTGCTCGGAAGCTTACGTCGATTTATTGTAATAATATTTAGCAACTGACAATAATTGTAACATTTTAGCGATCTGGAGCAAAACAGCACGAAGCGGTAGCGCCGTGCTAAGGCACTATGCTACATTACATGATGATTAAAGTGATTTTAGCATTAAAACACAATTTGCGTTTTTTAGCTGGGCGCTGCCGCTACCAGCTGTCTGTTGGTCAATTGTCGCCTTTGCTACATGTCGCTAAAATGTTACCAATAATTTTACTCTGATAACTCTCCAAACCTTTGATAGTTTACCGCTCACCTTAACTACCAGGATTTATTACTATTGAACTTTGTCTTTTAGATTGCCATGATCGTTTCCTTTCAGAAATTCGTTTTCTGTATCGGTATTTGCCATCGATTGTTTTTCTAATTCTACTCGGGCCTTAGGCAGAGTCCAGCCATAATGATCTTTAATATATTCGATGAGTTTCTCTCTCACCTCGCAGCGCAGCGTCCAGGCAATTGAAGCATCCGATGCACTCATTAATGCCCGCAGTTCGATAGTTCTCTCACTTGTATTTGTAACCTGCAATACACACACCTTTCGATCCCAGTGCTCAGACTTATCAAGAATTACCTTTAATTGCTCCCTGACCTTTTCAACCGGTATCGTGTAGTCAACGTAAACAAATACCGTGCCAAGTAAATCCGATGAAACCCTTGTCCAGTTTTGAAATGGTTTTTCAATAAAAAACGTAATGGGAACTATCAAACGCCTTTGATCCCATATCTTCAAAACAACGTATGTTAAGGTGATCTCTTCGACCCGGCCCCACTCGTTTTCTACGATCAAAACATCATCAATACGGATAGGCTGCGTAAAAGCAATCTGTAGACCCGCTATAAAAGTGCCGATCGTCCGTTGGGCGGCAAGCCCGACAACAATCCCCAAAATGCCCGCCGATGCTAACAGCGTAGTCCCTAACTGACGCACCTTGTCAAAAGTCATCAGCATCATACCGACTGATATAATTCCAATTACAATAATTAAAATTCGTCTTGATACTTTTAGCTGTGTATGAATTTTTCTGGCCCGAAGGTTGTCTTTTGCCGTTACGTCAAAATTCCTAAGAACCAAATCTTCAAGCACATATATCACCTTCCCGACCAGCCAGGAGACAGAAGCAATTAAAAATAATGTTATCAAATGATATAGAAATTTACGAGTCGATTGTTCCATGTCTATCAAATTCAATGCTAGATACAATGAACAGGATATCAATACCCATTGTCCGGGCTTGTGGCAATGATCCGAAGGTGATTTATCAGGTATATGACGGCTGCGTTTGCTAATGACCAGGATAATCCTGAAAATAATAGCATTAATGACGATCGCGCAGATCACCGCCGTCAAAATAATCAATGCCGGAACACCGGTATTATTTAAGAGATTATGAAACCCTTCTATCGCCAAAGGCAACCGGATATTACCAATTGTATAAATCACTACCTTACTCCTTTTCGGCTACACCACCAAATTGTAGAGACGTTGCATGCAACGTCTTAATCTTAACCCAATCAAATATCTCAATGAACCCAAAAAAACGATGGACACCCAGCGGTTAACTTCTTAACCGACGGGGATTTCCATATGCTGCCCACAGCCATATAGGCCGGCTAAATCATCTACCTATCCCGCTATCATATTTTGCCTCAAACACAAACACCAGCCCCGCCAACCAACACTAACCCATCGCCCGCAGCATATCAAACTAGCCCAAACACAAACTATAACCACAAGCGCCAGCGCGTGGACGTCAAACCCATGAGCACAGCGAATCCCACAACCAAGCCCGCCAACTAACACCAACCCACCGACCAGCCAATGTAGCCAGCCAGGTAGGATGGACAAATTCATTTTGCAGACTCTGTCCCAACCGCAAACATGAAGCAAACGGCACCAGCGAACAAAGCCAGCGGCAAACAATTCTACCAACGAAAGGGTGGGCCATGCCCACGCTGATATAAATTTCATGAGCGAAGCGAATACCTCATACCTTCTACAAAATTCAATCCTCATCCAATTCATCGTCCCCTGATAATCTTTCAACGGCGACGGGCACCCAGCGGTTAACTTGTTAACCGATGGAAATTCCCATATGCTGCCCACAGCTCTAAAGGATATTGTCGGCATTACCATTGAACAGATACTGTCGCATAAGATGGGCAACTACTTTGCCCACCCTGTAAAATAAAACCCAAACACAAACTATAACCACAAGCGCCAGCACGTGGACTTCAAACCCATGAGCAAAGCGAATCCCACAACCCAGCTCGCTAACTAACACCAACCAATCGCCCGCAGCATATCAAACCAGCGCCACAAAAAAATAACAAAAATAAAACAAAATCACGTAATCGTTTCATACCGAATAACCGCCTTATATATCCCATTAATCTTTTCTTCGGGCAATACCATCGGCGCATATTTATGATTACGAGGCTGAAGACGTACTTTCCCATCCCCATTAAAAAACACCTGCTTAAATGTCGTCTCATGCGGGTCGGTCAACCGCACAAAACAGTCATCGCCGCTATTGACATTTATATTTGGTGAAAACACAATGATGTCCCCTTGCTTATACTTTGGCTCCATCGAATCACCCACTACCCGTACCGCAAAAGCATTAGCATCATGCAAATCCGGACAGCGTACATAGTCATCCGCCGCACCAGGTGGATAGCCCATATCGTCATAATCCACCGGATATCCCGCCGAAACCTTATTAATTACGGGCACCAAAAGTCCCGGAATCGACATTTGTTGGCAGTTATTTGCGTTTTTTCCCAAAAAATGACCGTGTTTTTCATCAATTTCAATCGCTAAATTATCATCATTCGCCGCCAGCTTCCGAACCAACCCGCGCCAGTATTCCACCTCAGCCTGATTGTTTTCAAAGGCCTGGCGAACATCAGCTGGCATCTTTTCCAAATGGGCCATCCTTAGTAAATCACCAGAAGTAAACTGCAAAGTTTGCTCAAGCTTAATTAGTAAATCATCAGCTGGCGGATTCTTGACCCGCCCAGTTTCAATGGTCGAAAGATAAGGTTTTGAATAACCCACGTGACGTGATACTTCATCTAATGTCATTTTTAATGATTCACGTTTTTGTCTGATGATCTGACCTAAAGACATATTAGCTCCTGTTGAAAAGCATTGTATACTGATTACCCTTAAAATTTTCCATTCTTAAATACATAAGTTCTTGCATTGCAAGGCATTAAAACTGGACCTGCCAAAAAGTTCATACCCTTTGGGTATAAATTATGCAATTACATGTAAAAATTAGTAGTAGACACAAACTTACCATAAAAATACCCTAAATAAACTGCGACAACTGTTATTTAATTCACAGGCCGGGCCTTCTATTAAATAATAACTGTTTAATTATTTACCCTCTATACCCTTAATTATGCCCTAAAAAGTTAGATAAACAAGTAATTTTAATATTTTTTTATAAAAATTCTAAATTTTTTTTGCATTTCCCTAAATCTGTTGTAAACTTCATAAGTCTGTTAGTTATATAAATAACAAACTATTTGTATTGATTATATAGAATGTATTGAAAGGAGTTTTTATGGTTGGCAAATTAGATCAAATTAGTAAATCAGTTGATTTTCGAAAAATGCAATTGGCAGAGTATGACATTATCATGAATAGAATGAAACTTCTGGCCCCACCAGACCGGATAATTCTGGAGCTACACTTGTCCCATAATGCCAGTTTTAGTCAACTGGGTATTTTAATTGGTATCACCCCGGCGAATATATCCAGGAAAATTCGTAAAATGGTAAAAAGATTATTGAGCGACGACTATATGTGTTTTTTGCGAAATCGTAATCAGTTCACTGACAATCAATTATTGATTGCCTACGACCATTTTTTGTTAGGTCAGGGGCGGCGAACTATCGCATTGAAAAGAAAAATTTCTGTCAGTACAGTTTATCGCCAACTTTGTTATTTGGATGAATGGCTAATAAAACACAAAGCCAGAAATGAACATAAAAACCTCAATGAAAAATCAGCAAGATTCGCGGGATGCTGCTAATATAGTAAAAGTTATCAATTTGGAGAAGATTATTATGACAAGTTATGTTTTAACGAAGAAGTTTGATACCAAAGTAAAATTATCGCCAAATGTCGCGGCGGTTTCGTCGATGTTTGGTCTGGGCAACCGACCTGGTCGGGAGATGATTGTTGTTGATAATTGCAAAGTCAAAATCGAATCTGGTCAGGTGGTTTATATTACCGGTGGCAGCGGGGCCGGTAAATCGCAGATATTTAAGATGTTGTATGAGCAGATGCAGGCTAATGCCAAAAAGAAGGGTGTCGGTTTTAAAGAGATTCTTAATCTTGGAGAATTAGAAGTGCCAACCGGCAGGCCATTGGTTGATTGTTTTATTGATGACCATTTGAGTGATGTTATGAGTTGGCTCAGTATGGCTGGATTAAGTGATGCCTTTGCGGTGCTGAGAAATTCTGAGCATTTAAGTGATGGTCAACGCTATCGGTTTAAGTTGGCACTGGCATTGTCGATTAATCCGGATGTGATTTTTATCGATGAGTTTTGCTCAACGCTGGATCGGGTGACTGCGGCGGTGGTGGCTCATAATGTGCGAAAGTTTGCCAACCGGTTTGGAACGACATTTGTGGTAGCTACCAGCCATGATGATATGCTGGAAGACCTGGCGCCGGATGTGGTGATGATAAAACATTTGGGCAGTCATTGCGATGTGTATTATCCGGGGAAGTGAGAAGTCATGGTGAAAAGATGTACATTGTATGATGGTTTGGTGATTGAGCCGGCGGGGATGGGAGCTTATGGTGCTTTGAAAGATTTTCATTATCGCAATGGCAGGCCAGGGTTTGTTGACAAGGTTTTCGCGATTTATTCTGAGCGCAAAACCTTAGTTTATAAGTTAGGCGGTAAAAGGGAAGTTGTGGGTGTGATAGTTTATTCGATGCCGGTGATAAATTGCCGGTTGAGAAATGTCGCAACAGATAACAGGTATTGCGGTTCGGACAGGTCGGCGGGATTGAAATTATTGAATAGTGAAATGCGTTGTATAAGTCGGGTGATTATAGCGCCCCAATATCGCGGGATGTCGCTGGGCAGTTGGCTGGTAAAAGAGACCCTGGATATGGCTGGGACGAAATATGTAGAAGCACTGGCGGTGATGGGAAGGATTAATCCATTTTTTGAAAAAGCCGGGATGATTCGCTATGATGGTGGCGTGTCGGCTGAGCATGAAAAATTGTTGGCGACTTTTGATGAGATGGAGATTAAGGATAGAGATTTGATTAGTGGGAAAAAATTGATGGAAGCTATAGATGGTCTGGGTGAAAGTGAAAAAGAATTGGTGTGTTATCGGATAAAACGTTTTATGAGTAAGTATGTAAATAAGCGGCAAGATAGTTTTGTGGATAAATGTGAATTTGTTGTCGAGCAGATGGGTAGTGTGCCGGTGTATTTTATTAAGAAGAAGAGAGTAAGAGAGTAAGAGAGCGAGAGGTGGTGTCGCTGGGCGACTTTGTTTTCAACTACTGAGATTGGGAGATATTGTTATGGCAAGAAGATCGATTGGTAAACATTGTAGTGTTGCGTTTGATTTGTTTGAAGGGAAATTGACGCAGGAGCAGATTATTGAAAAGTATAAATTAAAACCGGGTCAACTGGAGCGGGTTATGAATAGCAAATCTTTCAATCGGGAAATCGCCTGCTTATGTAGAAAGGCACAATTGGAGACAAGAGTGAAGATTGCCCGGTATGGCCCGATAGCGGCGGAGACGCTGGTTGGGCTGCTGAATTCGGATAAACCCGATGTTGCACGGCGGGCGGCTTTGGATATGATTGAAAGATGCAATGATGATAATCAGGAAAAAGAGAAAGAAGATAATGATTATGGTATAGCCGACAAGGATTTGAAGCCAATATTGGTGAAGTTGGCTAAGGCGTTTGGGTGAGTAAGAGAGTAGGAGAGCAAGAGAGTAAGCG
The DNA here is from genome assembly GCA_016342495.1 of Phycisphaerae bacterium. GTDB lineage: Bacteria > Planctomycetota > Phycisphaerae > Sedimentisphaerales > SM23-30 > JAEIOG01. The sequence goes on along the minus strand of JAEIOG010000002.1, from coordinate 25,149 downwards.
AGTAAGAGGCGGTGTCGCTGGGCGACTTTGTTTTAAATTATTTGTGTTTGCGATGGTTTGATATGCTACGAGTGATTGGTGGGTGTTAGTTGGCGGGGTGGGTTGTGGTATTCGCTTCGCTCATGGTTTTAAAATTTAAGAGAGGGGAGGTTTACCCAGGGCGACATTCACTTTGTTCATTTTGCCCTGGGCTGAGTTGTGTTGGCCCTTCGGGCCGTGGGGTGGGATTAGTGGGTAACGTGTTCGCTTTGTTCACGGTTGAAATGTTGACAAGCAGGATGTTTGGGATACTTATTGTGAGTTTGTTATTTTGGATAGGTTTGGCTGGATCCTCGTCTGCGCGAGGATGACAATTTGAGTTTGGTGGAAATCGCTTCGCTCTTGTTGAAATTATTTTGCTTCGCTTTTATTTGGGATTGTTTTTTATGTTGGATTTGTTATATTAGGATGTGAATTTATTAGTAGATAATTCGGATAGATGACTGCGTATTAAAATAAATATTACAGAGGAAGTTATTATGCGTAAAAATATTATGATTTTAGCTATATTGCTTATTTTGCCTTTGGTTCTTTGTTCGTGCAGCATTTCGCGGCCTTGCCCGGAAGCTCAGCAATTGGTATTCAAGAAATATGTAGGCCATAAACTTGTGCTTACTTCGCCTATGTTTTTTGGTAGATATAAAGATATGTTCAGTGATTATTATTTCGTAGCTGGATTGGTGGGTGATAAAGAAGAATATATGGAACTATTCAGAAAGGGGCAGTGGCATGGGCCAGATGGTGGCGATGAGTATAAAATAATTGATATTATCGATGCCGGCACTGAAATAGTGATTATTGATGCTGTCGATGCTGGACACATGAATGTTACGCCTAAAATATTTATTATGGGCAAAATAATGAATCATGAAAAATATTCTGGATATAAAGTTGCAGTAGATAAATTAATGCATTATTTTACCATTGATCCATTTGGTGATTATCCAGACATTGAAAATAGTTTCATCGAAGGCGAAGCCGCTTTTGTAGATTAATGTGTTATTTGCGGTTGAGACTGGGTCCTCGGGATTCGCTTCGCTCATGGTTTTTTAAATTTAAGAGAGGGGAGGTTTACCCAGGGCGACATTCACTTTGTTCATTTTGCCCTGGGCTGAGTTGTGTTGGCCCTTCGGGCCGTAGGGTGGATTAGTGGTTGTGGGGAATTTTTTTTTGATTTGTTTGTGTAATATTTAGTATGGAATAATAAGGCTTGCTTGCAATGAGTGGGGAGAGTGTTCGCTTTGTTCATGGTTGAAATATGGACAAGCAGGATGCATGTCCTACATATTGCATAGATTAGGTTATTGTGGTTTGGATGAGTTTTCCATCGGTTAACGAGTTAACCGCTGTCACTCGCCGAATATTACAAAATGGCTTATACCAAAAAAACTAACTGGATAGAAGCAAGATATAAATGTATATTAGCAATTTGTCTTAACGGTTATCAAAGTGATGCGATACCTGTTGTTGAAGATAGCATTAAAACATTAGGTAAAAGATGGGGAATTTTGGCTTGCAGGGCAATTGTTCATAATTGGGGTAATTGCAGTGATATAATGAATGATTCCGATATGATAATGGCTGGAAAAATTGCATGTAATAATGGCGCTGGTAGTGAATTTGAGGCTTTTAAGAATTCTTATGTCCCCCAGTAATGATTGTTTGGTAATGGTATGTGATTGTGGGTGGTAGGGTTTGTTTTCAAAGTGAGGAATGAATATGTTTTATGTTGCCCTTTCAGGGCGTGGATTTTTTTGGGGGTGTATACCCAGGGCGTTGCCCTGGGCTGTGGTGTGTTAGCCCTTCGGGCTGGAAATTGTATTGGTTGGTGGTAATATTTTAGCGACATGTAGCAAAGGCGACAATTGACCAACAAACAGCTGGTAGCGGCAGCGCCCAGCTAAAAAACGCAAATTGTGTTTTAATGCTAAAATCACTTTAATCATCATGTAATGTAGCATAGTGCCTTAGCACGGCGATACCGCTTCGTGCTGTTTTGCTCCAGATCGCTAAAATGTTACGGTTGGTGTTAGGTGACGGGTTGGTTGTGGTATTCGCTTTGTTCATGGGTTTGACGTCCACACGCTGGCGCTTGTGGTTATAGGTGGTGTTTGCGATGGTTTGATATGCTGTGGGTGATTGGTGGGTGTTAGTAGGCGGGCTGGGTTGTGGTGTTGGTTGTGGTCATGGTGTTTGAAACGGCATGGGCAGAGCCCATCCTACCTGGAATGATTTTATTATTGGGAGAATTGATATGTTTGATGAAGGTAGTCAGGTTAAGTTGTATGAGCGGTTGCGGAGATGTCGGCCTAGTAGTCGTGAGCAGGTGGCGGCTTATGCGGAGGCATTTTTGGGTTTGAAGCTATCGGTGAATTCGGTTTGCAAGGAACATAATACCCCTTTGGATTATTTGAGTTATTCGCTTTTGAATAATGACAATAAAGATATTGTAGTGTGGTCCTGTCGGGGTGGCGGTAAGACGCAGTTGGCGGCGGCGGCTTCGCTTTTGGAATGTGTTTTTTTACCGAGGTGTCAGGTGCGGATATTGGGCGGCAGCCAACAGCAGTCGCAGCGAATGTATGAATATGTGCAGCAGGGGCTAATGGGTGGCTATGAAGAAATGGTTGATGGCAAGATAACGCAAAACATTTGTCGCTTTGTCAATGGGTCATCGGTTCAGGCTTTGACGCAATCGCAATCGAGCGTGCGGGGCCATCATGTTCAGCGTTTGCGTTGTGATGAGGTGGAGATGTTTGACGAGGATGTGTGGCAGGCGGCGCAGTTTGTGACACAATCGAAAAATAATATATCGGCAAGGCTGGAAGTGTTGTCGACGATGCACAGGCCAACGGGTTTGATGAGTAAGATTATCAAAAATGCTCAGCAGGGTGATGCGGAGATTTTTAAATGGTGTTTGTTTGATGTGATTGAAAAATGTGTGGGTCGGAGTTGCAGTCGGTGTGCATTGTTGGCAGATTGCAGGGGGCGGGCAAAGCAGGCGGGTGGTCATTATAAAATTGACGATGCGATAGCACAAAAGCGTCGGGCCAGCAAAGCGGGGTGGCAAAGCGAGATGTTATGTAAGAGGCCTTCTGTTCAAGATTTGGTTTTCGCGGAGTTTGACGCGGATATAAATGTTGGTGATGTGGCATATCGGGAAGGGCTTGAGACGTATCGGGCGATTGATTTTGGTTTTAGTAATCCGTTTGCTTGTTTGCTGATTCAGGTTGATAGTGACGGGATGGTTTTTGTGGTGGATAAATATGTTCGGCGGCGAGCGACGATAAGCGAACATGTCCGGGTGATGCGTGAGCGTTGGCCATACCGGGTGCGGGCACCCGGCGCAATCAACCAGCGACTCGAACACATTCCATCGCCAGCAGAATTTCAAACGGCCGTCAGCAAAAACCAACAGAAAATCCGTATTCGCTTTTGCTCATGAAAATTTTAAACCGCATGGGCAAAACAAGTTTTACCCATCCTACCTGGCTGCCACCCGTCGCGGGAATGACATAATTAAATTTCATGCGTTAGCCCTGGGGGGATGGGGTTGGTGCGATGTGTGGGGAGAGGGAGACAAGGCATGCCTTGTCTCTACATGAGTTAGCGTGAGGGTGCCAACGGATGCCACGGCGAACAGGTATGGCAGGCCACTGGCACCCAGCGCAGGAATACGATTAAAGATAAGGAAGAGAAGCTATTTTAAACAGCGTGGGCATAGTCCACGCGCTGGCGCTTGTGGTTATAGTTAAGGGGTTAGCACGGTGCTGTTTGTTGGAAGTTGATAGATTGGTTATCGTAGGTAGGGAAATAAAGGTGGATAATTCGTGTGAATTGTTAGATAATGGTGGAAATGACGATTTTTTATGCAAGAAAAAGTCTTGAGCGACGTCTAAATTAATAGATGTAAGTTAAACGATAAAACTCTACAGGAGAAAAATCATGAAAAAGATGATTATAGTGATGGTAATGTTGGTGATGTGCGTGGTTATTTCGGGCTGCGGTCCTACGGTTGATGTTGTAAGCAGTCCGCATTTCAGCCCGGTGAAGTACAATCAGATAGCAATAGTAGATGTTGTGGGCGGTGCGTATAATCGTAGTAATGATAAAAATCTAATAGCAAATAAGTTCCAGATGGAATTGATGCGTAAGGGTTATCGGGTAATTGAACGGGAAAAGGTACAGGCGATATTGAAAGAACAACAGTTTCAGGCCAGCGATGTTACCAGTAGAGAAAGTATAGCCAAAGCGGGTGAAATATTAAATGTGCCAGCAATCGTACTGGTAGATATTCCGAAATTTAAGGATACGGTGATAATAACCGTAAAAATTGTTGATGCCCAGACTGGCTTGACATTGTGGATGGGAACTGGCGAAGGCAAGAGCAACCGGGCATTGAATACTGCTATTGGTGTTGGTGTTGGTGCGGTCGCCGGTGCTGTAGTCGGTAAAGACAGTGGTGAAGCTGGTACTGGTGCAGTTATAGGTGGCGTAGCAGGTGGTATTACCGGATATGCACTTAGCCCAAGTGAAGAAAAGCTGATGGGTAAGATAATGAAAAAGATGGGTGAGGAGCTACCACTTGGTATGTGAGTGATTGGCCGGCGTTGCTGTTAGATGCGAGTTAAATTTTTGATTGTAAAAGCAATTTGATTGTTCTTTTGTTGATATGGGCTCTAACTTTTTTAACTTCAGAGTGTTAGGTTGGGTAAGCTGTGTGTTATTTGTATGATTTATCATTACTATTTTTTATAAATTGAAGAAAAATTTTATTTTTTTAGCAAATTTTCCTTGTTTTAGGGAATTTATATATAGAGATTGTCACTAAGTAAGTGATAGCTTGTAGATAAAATATTTTTTTAAGTTAGTTGACGTTCTAGTTATGAGCTGCCCGTGGAGTGGGAGAAACACACATGCGGGCAGGAGATAATATATGGAATGGGAAGGATAAAGTTATGGCTAGTAGAACTCTGACGATGTTCATCATTAATTTGTTGAACGTGATCTATGGCTTTTTTGCCATGATCAGTATGGTTGCGATATCTTATGTGGTTTCGTTGCCATTGGTGAAATTGATTAATAGTGAAGTGGCACTGCCTTATCATCCAAAGATTGCTTTGGCAGTGAATTCTATCGCTATAATCATCGTGTATCTAATTTCCCGAAAAATCGACACCGAAGAAGCCACATACGAATAGAGATTTGCTGAAGAAATAATTTGATTTTTCAGGAAAAAAAGCCTCCCTATTATAATAAGGAGGCTTTTTGTTTTTTAAAGGTGGTTGGCTATATTTGGGATGAGTCGCTGGGTCGCAGGACAATGTTGGTGATATTGGAGACGGTGTCTTTGTAATAGGGGTCGGATTTGAGTTTTGTCCATTTAGGGTGTTTTTGGAAAGTAGCCCATGCTTTGGTTTGGGCTTCGGTGTCGTCAAAGCCAACCATATAGGTAAGATTTGGCATTTTAGAGCCAACAATGGATTCGCCGAAAAATACGGGGTTTAGTCCGGTACTTCTGAACAGGTCGATTTCGCCACCGGTGTTGAACATTTCGATTTTTCGTTTAGCCATCGTTGTGTTATGGCTTTCATATATGCGTAATTGGAATATTCTGGAGCTTTTCCGAGATGGCACTTCCGCTTTGGGGCATTTATCAAAAGCCAACAGCAGCGAGCTGGTAAAACGTTTGTAGGCCAGATCGGTCTTGGGGCAAGTGATGATGTCGCTGCCAGCTTGTTTGAAAAGTGGGTCGGCGAGCATTTTGGAATTGGAAGCAATTGCGGATTCGGCGGTATTGTGCGGGATGAGTAGCCACAGGTCGGTACTCTGGTCGTCAGCGGCTTTGAAAACGCCTATGGGCTTGATTGACTGGCGGTTTAATGCCGGGATGGCGGCTTTGGCGAGGAAATTTTCAAAGGCGTTTTGCTTTTGGCGGGAAGAAAATTCATATTGTCGCAATTCCAGATATTGTTTGGTGTCGGGTGCCTTATCGGCAGCGTGGGATTGGCTAGTGATAGAAATGGCTGTTGTTATGGCCGTGGCGGTTAAAAAATCTCTTCGTTTCATGAAAATGCTCCTTTATTTATTAATTGCATTATATAAATTATTCAGCTCCGGTTACCCTGAGCTTGATGGCATATAGCGATTTTCTGGCGGTGATAAACAGGGTGTCGTTATTTTTGCCGCCAAAAGTGACATTTGTGGGTCGCTGGGGGATGGGGATATTAGTAAGTTTCTGGCCTGAAGGTTGATAAACTTCGATAGAATTTGTAGTAAGGTAAACGTTGCCGAGAATGTCGATGGTCATACCATCGCTGCCAACTTCGGCAAAAAGGGTTTTGTCTGTCAAAGAGCCATCGCTATTGATGTGGTATTTCCATGTTTTGCCAGCACCGTTATCGGTGATATAGAGGATATTGCCATCGGGAGTGCCGATCAGGCCATTAGGGCGGACCATATCGTTGACTACGCGAATTATGTTTTTGCCATCGGGTGGAAGATAATAGACGTGTTCGCCGTCCTGGGGCAGATTTCGGTCGCGGCCATAGCGTGGGTCGGTGAAATAAATGCCACCTTTATGGTCGGGCCAGAGATCATTGGGGCTATTGAAGGATTTATTGTTGAATTTGTCGGCTAGAGTTTCGGTCATTTTGGTATGGAGATCAAATCGGACGAGTTTGCCAGCGCCGCCAGCACAGGCCAATAAATTGCCATTTTTATCGAAATACAGGCCATTAGCCCCGCCGGTGTCATCCTTGAATAAGGAAAGTTTATTATCTATGGAGAATTTGTGGATGCGATTATTGGGGATATCGGTGAAGTAGACATTGCCCTGGGTGTCGGCGGCAGGGCCTTCGGTGAAATTGAAATCGCTTGCGAGTTCCTGTACGGTTGCACCTTCGGCAAGCAAGCCATGCATTTGGATTTCATGGTTGAGGGCGGCTCGATGATTATTCTGGCAACCTGCGGTCAGAGTGCATAAGAGCAATAAGGCGATGGAAGTGAAATTTTTCATAATAGTCTCCATTTTAAGCTGGATATATATTTGCTGAATTGCAATAACAGATGATAGCGTTAGATTCGATAGTTCTCAAACTAATTCATGTAAATATGGAGTAATAGTTGTCGGGAAAGGGTAGGCCCAATATTGGGATTGATTATTGTTTCGGTATGGGAGATATTTTGTTATAATTGTCGGCGAAATCCTGTAAGTAAGGAGCCAAACAATAACTATCTCACAGAAAGTAAGTAAAATGACTCAGGTTAAACAAGGCGATACCGTAAAAGTACATTACCGCGGCACCTTAAAAGATGGCAATGAATTTGATTGTTCCCATGGGCGGGACCCTTTGGAATTCAAAGTTGCCGCTGGGCAAATGATTCCTGGTTTTGATAAGGCAGTTGAAGGTATGGCTGTAGGCGATAAAAAGACAATAACAATTCCAGCGGCAGAGGCTTATGGGGAAAAACGTGATGAGCTAACTTTAGAAGCTCCGCGGGACCGTTTTCCAGAAGATATGCAATTGGAGTTGGGTATGAAACTGCAAATGCCTCAGCCTGGTGGTCAGATGGTAGTTGTAACAATTACTAAAATTGCTGAAGAAGCCATCACTCTTGATGCTAACCATGAATTGGCCGGTGAGGATCTGACCTTTGAGATAGAAATGGTCGAGATAGCCTAAGGCAAACTCTAAAAATTGGATTTCTACTGTGAGCGAATCTTTTTTCGCTCTCGCTGATGAAAGCAATTATTAGAGATTCCCTTAATTTAAATGTAATGGTAAAAGTGAATTAGACCCCGATGTTGCTGGGCGACGGGGTTTAATTTTATTTAGACTGCAGGTGCGCGTAGATGGTTGGGGATTTTTTTTAGCTGGCAGAGCCTGCTTTGATGCAATTGGTTTTTATTGTGGCTTGGGTACTGGTCGATGGGTTGGTCGTGGTATTCGCTGAGCTCATTGCTGTTTTAATCAGCATGGGCATAGCCCATCGGACTGGGCTGGATTCGGCACCTGGGTAGGAATGAGACAAGGCATGCCTTGTCTCTACAGGGTTCAGCATGGCATGGGTATCTGACAAAAAATAATGAAGAAACGGCGGTTATCCCCTTTTATCCATATTTAAGTACAATCACATTAGGAGAGCCAACAAGTGAATCTGTGATTTCAGGGAAAAGATATAATGATCCTGTTCGCGGTTATTCAACGACATACGCTATTACTTTAACTGATGGCATGATGGGGGGGGTTAGGAATGAATGGTAAATGTATATGTTTACTTTTCAATCTTGACTATGAACTTGATGAGATAGTTAAATATAATGTAGATTTTTAAGCCCGGTAGCGGCTGTGTGTGGCTGGTACAATAGAATTTAAATAGCTAAAATAGATTTTAATGTTAATATGGAATATGAGGAATTTGAACAGCATGGGCATAGCCCATCCTACCTTGAATATGGTATGGAGTTATGAATTTTTATGACAAAGACAAATGGTAAACATAGTAAGCCGGTGATTGGGCTGTTAGGTGGTGTTGGGGCTGGTAAGAGTTCGGTTGCGGCGGAATTTGTCAAGCTGGGCTGTGAGTCGATAGATGCCGACCGGATTAATCATCAGATATTGACCTGGCCGGAAATAGTGGAAGTTCTGGTCAGTTGGTGGGGTGGGGGTATTGTAAGTGATGGTCAGTTGGATCGCGGGGCGATAGCTCAGATTGTCTTTGGGGACCAGGCGAAGCTGAAAAAACTGACGAATTATCTATATCCTCTGATATTTAAGGAAGTTAGGAATCAAATTGCATTGATTTCGGCTGAAGTTGATGTTAAGGCGATAATATTAGATGCCCCGGTATTATTGGAAGCTGAGCAAGGGCATTTATGCGATTTTCTGGTTTTTGTGGAGGTGGAAGAGTCAATTCGGCACGAAAGATTGATAAAAAATCGCAATTGGGATAAAAAAAGAATAAAAAACGTGGAAAATTGTCAGATTCCACTGGACATGAAGGCCAAAATGTCCGATTATATTGTCAACAACAGTTCCGGTATCACCGATACAGCACAACAGGTCGCTAGTGTTTTTTCCCGAATAATATCAAGCACAGCAAGCGAATAGCCATTAGGTTATTGCACAGTGACCTTAGTCTGGGGAAAGTAAATGTATTAAAACTTTCGATTGTGAAGTATAAATACTGAAGCTGTCATCACTTACATATTATTGTTTTACGCCATCGGCACGCAAAAGCCAAAGATTTTGGGCTCAGTCTCAAAAAAAGGTGTTTTCTCATCAGTTAAAAGTTTTCCAAAACTATTTCCGACGAATAACCTCCTGGCTTAGATGATTATTGCAAATGGCAATATCCATATATATGACATAAGTCATTATATATTGGTGTTTTACAGATAATTTGAAATAATTCAGATTAGCTTTTAATTAACAGGAGTTTTAGATGGCTAAGGCCACTATCAAAAGAAGTACAAAAAAGAAGACACAAAAAGTTGCTAAAGAGGTAGCTAAAGATGTTGACGGAAATACCAAAGAGCAAGCGGAGGAATCAGCCGTGACTGACAAAAAACAAAAAAGAGGTCGCAAGCCCAAGGTAGCTAAAGCCGCTTCGAAGTCTCAAGTCAAAGAAGGCAATGGTACAAACGGGAAATCCAATGACAAAAAGGCTCAGGAAGAATCTTCAAGTCATACCATCGTTAATGTTTTCGATGAAGAGACCCATGCCAAATACGAAGAAATCAAACGTGGCAATCTGCATATTACTGATTTGCAGAAAATGAGCGTTGAAGAACTTCGGGCGATGGCCAAAGAAGAAGGCCTAAACGAATATACTGGTTTGAAGAAACAGGATTTGACCTTTAAAATTGTCCGCGAGCGAATTCGCCGTAATGGTTTGATGTATGGCGAAGGTGTTTTGGAGCTATTGCCAGATGGCTATGGTTTTTTGCGGACTCCGGATTATAACTATATTCCCTGCCCGGATGATATTTATGTTTCGCCCAGTCAGATTCGTCGATTTGGATTGCGAAATGGTAATATTGTAGCAGGTCAGATTCGTCCGCCAAAGGAATCGGAAAAATATTTTGCTTTATTGCGAGTTGAGGCGGTCAATTATGAAGATCCAGAAGCTCTAACAGAGAAAACTGTTTTTGAAGATCTTACCCCTTTGCATCCCAATGAAAGACTGGTTTTGGAGACAAACCCGGAAGAAATCAGCATGCGTATTGTTGATATCGCAACTCCAATCGGTAAAGGCCAACGTGGTCTTATCGTTGCTCCGCCTAGAACCGGTAAAACTATTCTGCTGCAGAAGATCGCTAATGCTATCAGTATAAATCATCCAGAAGTACAACTTATTGTTTTGCTGATTGATGAACGTCCTGAAGAAGTGACAGAAATGCAGCGGGCCACTGGCAAAGAAGTTGAAGTTATCTCCAGCTGTTTTGATGAACCTGCATCCCGTCATGTACAGGTTGCTGAAATGGTTATCGAAAAAGCCAAACGCCAGGTTGAATATGGCCAGGATGTTGTGATTTTGCTGGATTCGATTACTCGTCTGGCTCGTGCGTATAATACTGAAATTCCTCATTCCGGTAAGATTCTAACCGGTGGTGTTGATGCAAATGCTTTGCAGAAACCTAAGAAATTCTTTGGTGCTGCCCGTAATATTGAAGAAGGCGGCTCGCTGACAATTCTTGCTACCGCACTGGTTGATACTGGTTCAAAGATGGACGAAGTTATTTTTGAAGAGTTCAAAGGTACCGGTAATATGGAATTGCATCTTGATCGTCGTCTGGTCGAACGTCGCACCTGGCCAGCAATTGATATTGGTCGCAGTGGCACACGTCGTGAAGAGTTGCTGATGGATCCGAAGGAACTGGAACTGGTTTATCGCTTGCGTCGGGTATTAAGCGATATGAACCCGGTCGAAAGTGTCGAGCTTTTGAAAAACCGTTTAAGGAAAGTTCAATCCAATGCGGAATTTTTGATGACGATGAATCTGAATTAAAGAAAATATATTTTGAGAATCCAAGGCATAGCAATAAAAGGCTATGCCTTTTTTGTTGGTTTGTGTTTGGACTGGTTGGATATACTGCCGGCGATTGGTTGGGGTTAGTTACGGGCTGGGTTGTGGAGTTCGCTTTGCTCATGTTGATTTTATCAGGGCTCTGGCTGGTGGGTGGTTTTTTATTTGATTGAGATGTTGGGTTGGGTTAGAATAGATTTTTAATTTTGGAAGAATTAAAAAATGATTCCATTAATATTGGTCGTGATGGATGGCTATCGTTGTAATGTTTTTTGTAGCATTTAACCATCGGTTAACAAGTTAATCGTTACCACCCGCCCGACAGTACTTTGTGGTCAATTGCAGTGTTATGTGTCTAATGAGGAGCTTGAGGTTTTGTATGGAAAATTGCTGGACTGTGCTTAAAATACTGGGTTTTACTTTGGCTCTAGGCTGGCCAATATTGCATTTTATTATTGCAGGCAAATTTTTGAGAGATATAAAAAAAATACCTGAAAAATCTTCTGAAGAATTACGTGAAATAATTCAAAAGAATAAAATGAAGTGTAATTCTGTTTTAAAAGAATTGGCCAAAAGGGGGCATGATATTGAATTTGCTTTGCCAGTACTTTTGGAACTAGCTTGTGAAAAGAATAGGGTTTTACAATTAGCGGGTTGGGCTGGTTTGAAGACATATTTTTCTGATAGATTTGCTGAAATTGACTTTTCCAAACACAAACCAACAGCTCAGGATAAAGAATTTATGTTTGCAGAGCTACAGAAATATGATTGATGCTTTAAGGGCTTGGATTCGGTATAGATTGTAGGAGTTTATGTTTTGGTTCTACTGCCCGTGATACAGGCAATTCTGTGCCGCGTGCTCGGGGAAAAATTGATTTAGAGTTTGTCAGACCAGATGTGGTAACTTTAGTAACTTCTATTGAAAATAATTGGCTTATGTGCAATATTTGTGGGGAAGGATGGTTATCGTCAAATGAGAATTGGTTTGTAATATGTCTAAGTGTCGTTCTTTGTCATTGAATCCTTTATATGTTAAGTAAAAATAAATCTATCCCTTCCAGCCTCGTGCTCGTGGTTTATATTGAGAATAAAACAGGCCATGTTCTTCTGGAATTATAATTTTTATTAGGAAAGTATTTTATGTTAGTTATTTCTTGCCATGCAGATACGGGTTTTGAATTTCACTCATTATCGCACGAGGGCGATTGTTATAAAGGACATCTGGATAATTTTGTTGGGGTTTATGCGGTAATGAAAGCATATTTTTCTGGCCAACTTAATAATGAACATACCCGCATTGAATTAACTTATGATGAAGAAGTTGATATGGCCGGTGCGTGTGAAGTTTTAAGTACATTAAATGAAGATGATGTGGTGTTGGTGGTTGATGTTACAGCTACTCCTACTGAAAAAGACCTGGTGATTGAAAAATGCAAAGATGAGAAAATGCAAAGGTTTTTGACAGAGGCACTTGGCGATCTGAGTTATGATCTTTATGAAGACTGTCCGGATCCGGTTTCCTGTTTTGATGAGACCGATATTTATTCACAGCTTTGCAGGTTTTGTTGTTTTATTGGGGTGCCCTGTATTGGTGGTGATTACAATGATGGACCAGTGTATTGCACCAAAGAAAGCGTGGAAGCATTGGCGATGGCGATATGCCGACTGAGTGAGTATTATCCGAAATTTGGCCAGGATTGAGGCTGAGATTTTTTTTTTTATTGAGTTGAAAAAAATATTTTTGGTTGAATATAATTGAGCAAGCCTGAATGGGCGATATTATCGGACAGTTGGCAATTTAGCGAGTTTTGTATTGACAATCATTGGAAACTTGCAGAAAATCATGAATGTGAATGCAAATATTATGAATCTGTTTTAAGGATATACTTATGAAAAAAGTAATAGATATGTTTTTACTGGTATTGTTGCTGACTTCGGGTGCTTTTGCCGATCAGCTGATTATGAAAGATGGCGATGTGGTCAATGGAACCACTGTTGGCATCAAAGGCGGCAAGTTGATGTTCAAATCTGATACTTTGGGTACATTGAAGGTTGACATCGCTAAGATTGCCAAACTGGAAACTGAAAATGCTTTGCCCATGATTTTAGTCGATGAAGAGAAATCAGTCGAACGCAAACTTAAGATTGATGATGATGTTGTTACGGTTATTACTGGTGGCAGCTCCAAGGTCGTCAAAGCTGGCGATATCAAAGATTTCGGTGAACATTGCCGCGACCCTTATAAATTTGTAAAAAGTTTTCAGGGAGATTTTGGTATGGCATTGCGTGAAGGCAATACTGAAAAAACCAGTTTCACCACTGATTTCAAATTTGAAGCTGAAAACCCCAACTGGATATATGCTGCTTATTTTAACAGTCGCTATGGCCGACAGACGAATAATGGTGTAAGCACAACTACCGATGATGAAAAGAAAGCTGGTGGTCGCGTCGGCCGCAAAGTTTCTAAAAGATTTTCATATTATGGTGCCGTCGATTTTGAAATTGACCCGGTAGAAGAAATTGATTATCTGGCAACGCTGACAGCGGGTGTGGGAATGCGTTGGGTCGAAACTGATCATGTTAAATATGAAAACAGGTTTGGCTTTGGTTATCAAAGAATGAAAGAATATCAGCAAGCCGCAGAATCGTCCCCGATTGCTTCTCTGGAATCAGACCTGCGTTATAAAATTAATTCAAGCGTTGATTTCCAGCAGTTGACGATTTACCGTCCGGTATTAGATGATTTTCAGCAATATCGAATAACTGCTGACACTGCATTTTTAATGTATTTGAATGAAAGCCAGAGTATTTATTTTAAGATTGGTGTAAAACACGATTATAATTCTCAGGCATCTGATAATGTTGAAAAGCTTGATACTTATTACTTCTCAAATATAGGCTTCAAGTTTTAAAAAGAGAAACCCCAACATAAAGCTGGGGTTATAAAAATTCATATACAGGCCCGTTGCCAGGATGTCAGCGGGTCTTTTTTTACTCTTTGTTTTTTGGGGGGGTGGCACTTAGCAATTCTTTAGTTGCAGTCAACAGTCTATCCATTCTAAATGGCTTGTTGATATAACAGTTGACACCTAAAGTTTCAGCATAAGCTTTGTGGCGAGCGCCAGGATTAGCTGTAATCATAATGACAGGAGGCTTGCCGGTTTCCATCCTCAATTGTTTAATTTTTTCCAGAACTAGAAAACCGCTGCGGCCCGGTAGCATCTGGTCAAGGATTAATAAATCCGGAGTCTTTTCTTTAACCATATCGACGGCTTTGTTGCCATTGCCGGCATGACGAATGCTAACGCCCAATTCTTCCAGGGCAGCTGATATGGTGACAATAATATCATTGTCGTCATCGATCAGTAAAATATCTTTTCCTTCAAACTCAGCCATAATAATACCTCATGTTTTGGTTTTTTATGCCGCGGTGTGCAGCTTGTCTTCATCTCCCATGGTTTGCTATTTCAAATTCAATCCTAATAATATCTATAAAAGAGGGTTGTGTCAAGGGTTGTTCAGGGCCTACCATGGCCGAATTGGTAAAAAAGTGTTTATAACAAAAGACAAAAGCACACAAATTATACAGCTTGCCAATCTTAACGTCGATAGATATAATGTAACTAGATTTTAGGCATGCTGGAGCGAAAAAGCTGGCATCATATTTTTTAATCAGAAGAAGAACAATTTTAACAGGGTGTTTTATGGCAGAAGAAAATGAAAATGAACAACAGCAAGGCGAAGCCGGGCATGGCCATATTGACCGTATCTTAAAAATGGAAGTACCAGTTATTGTTAAGGTTGCTGAAAAAAAAATGACTATGCAAAATGTTTTGATGCTTAATATCGGTAGTATTATCCAGTTTGACAAAGATGCCTATCAGCATATCGATTTGATGGCCAATAATCGCACTATCGGTTTGGGGCAACCGGTGAAAATAGGGGAAAATTTCGGTTTGAAAATTATGCAGATCGGGGATGTCGCCGAAACCATACGTTCGCTCGGCGGGGGCCAGAAATAGCAAAGCCAACTGTGCAATTATAAGGATTTAGTAGCTCAGATAAGATAGTGAGTTTAGCATGGCGCTGCGGCTTCGTGCTGATTTTCTGTCGAAATGGCAGGTTTAATATCGGCGGTCGAGCTTGCGATACTGGATGGCCTCGGCGATATGATGGGCCTGAATTTCATCGGTTTGGTCCAGGTCGCTAATTGTTCTGGCGATTTTCAATACTTTATCGTGAGCACGGGCACTTAGCCCCAGTTCGGTTACCGCCTGTTCCAGCAGTTTTTTGCAATCGGAATTCAGTAGGCAATATTTCCTGGTAAGCCGGGAATTCATACGGGAATTGGTCAAAACTATTTCATTTTGGAGTCTTTTAGCCTGTATTTCGCGTGCATTTAGTACAATTTTGCGCATTTCGTCGGAGTTTGTGCCATCGGAATCGTCGGATAATTCTCTAAAAGGTACCGCCGGGACTTCAATGTGAATGTCAATTCGATCCATTAAAGGGCCGGATATTTTAGCCATATAGCGTTCAACCTGATTGGGGCTACACTTGCATTTTTTCTTGGGGTCGGTTAGGTAGCCACAGGGACATGGGTTCATGGCCGTAACTAACATGAAGTCGGCAGGAAAAGCAAAAGTGCCCGCGGCCCGTGAAATAGTAACAGTGCCATCTTCTAATGGTTGTCGGATATTTTCCAGAACTGAACGACTGAATTCCGGGAATTCGTCCAGGAATAACAAACCATTATGCGCCAAAGATAATTCTCCTGGCCGGGGATTAGACCCACCGCCAACTAATGATGGTCCGCTGGCTGAATGGTGAGGGGTGCGAACAGGCCGACGAGCCAACAGTGATTGATCCTTTTTTAATAAACCCAATGATGAATGGACTCGGGTAGTTTCCAGAGATTCTTCCAGAGTAAGGGCTGGCAGAATTGTGGGGATACGTTTAGCTAACATGGTCTTGCCGGTTCCGGGAGGGCCAATCATGAGTATGTTATGATTTCCGGCGGCGGCGATTGTGATAGCGCGTTTGACCGATTCCTGGCCCTTTACATCACTGAAATCAATGTCATATTGGCTTTCGGTGGCAAAATTCGCTTCGATATCAACCATTGCTGCTTCAAGATCAAGTTGACCGTTAAGGAACCCGACGGCCTCAGATAAGCTGGAAACAGGTATGACATTAATTTCCTGAACGACGGCAGCTTCATTGGCATTATCAGTTGGAACGATGATATTTTTAAACTGGTTATCGCGAGCCATGATGGCAGCGGCCAAGACGCCTTTGACCGGTCGGACACGGCCATCCAGAGCTAATTCGCCGATAATGACGGTATTATTGAGCTTGTCACGCATGACAATACCTTCGCCGGCTAAGGTTCCAATGGCAATAGGGAGGTCATAGGCAGGGCCTTCTTTTTTCAGGTCGGCAGGGGCAAGATTAATAATACCGGTGGTTTTGGGATATTCATAGCCACTATTGAGGATAGCGGATCGAACCCGTTCGATGCTTTCACGAACCGCCGCATCAGGCAAGCCGACGATAGTACAGCGTTCAAAGCCACCGTTGGCGGTGTCAACTTCGACTTCACAGGCGATAGCGTCAATGCCCTGCATAGCGGAACTGGCAATTTTTGCAAGCATTTCAAAACCTCATTAAATTAGACCGTGTTGAAAACCTTAAGGGTTGAAAGTACCATAATATTTCATGAGATGCAAATAATAATTTATGGTCAATCGTTAGACTATTTCCAAACGGGGTGGTAATATAGCAGGCGGGATATTCACCAATACTCTGGCAGTATCTGAGGCATTGATGGTCTTGAAATAATCACAAGATAGGCATAAAAAAACAGCCATCGAAAAAGGGTGGACGACGGCTGCTACAGTATGACTTTTGCAAGCCAATTACTTGGGAGGTTTTACAAGCTGATTAACGGGGATTAAAATGAATTATTGCAAAAAAAAAAGAAAATTCGTAATATTTTAGCCATATGAAGCAAAACAGCACGAAGCGGCAACGCCGTGCTAAGGCATTATGCCAGATTCCATGATGCTTAAAGCAATTTTGGCGTAAAACCACAATTTACGTTTTTTAGCTGGGCGCTACCGCTACCAGCTGTTTGTTGGCTAATTAACGCCGGTTGCCCCAGGTCGCTAAAATGTTACGAAAATTCAGAGTTTTTATTGTTACCGGATGTAAATTATTACAGGACAATCCTTTAGCGATATTTAGTTTTTGAGTTTTAATTCGCGTGGGGCAGGATTCTATCTGAGTTTTAATACCATGCCAGCTTGGAGGTCTGAAGCTTTGGTTAATTGTTCGCCGTTGGCGTTGAGAATTGTTTGGGACCGTTGGGGGTCATTGAAGAATTTCTGGGCGATTGATGTGAGGCTATCGCCACTGTTTGCGACATATTTTTGGGCCAATATGGGGTTTTGGACCAAATGGGCATCAATATAAATATCGCAGTTGGCTTTAAGCTGATTATTATTATCGACTGCATGGCCGTTAGCCTGAGCAATTGCTGACCAGCGTTTGGCATCGCCATGATATTTTCGTGAAAGCCCATATAAGGTATCGCCGGGTTTTACCTGATGAACGATTGTTCCCCAGCGATGAGCCGGTAAAAGCCGCAAATTTGAGCTGACCTTGGTTTTAGGTGCTTGATACCGAGTGTTTTTCCAGTAGTCTTCCCCGACAATCATCGATTCTAACGGCAGAGGAAAAGCGTCCTGCAGGGTATATTGTTTGGTTCTGATAATGGATGGCGGTTGATATTGCGGTGCAGGGCTGTAGTTGTCATAATAACAGCCACCCAGTAAGGTCATTATGCAAATCAATTGTGAAATATGAAATTTCAAACCCTGATAATCTCCATTTTCAGCTTATTATTGCGTTATTTCTTTGGTTTGCTTTTTAGTTTTGATGTTTTTTTGTTTTTCTCGTATGGTGCCATATAAGCCGCTGAATACATAAATCAGCGAAGCCACCGCCAATGTCCACTGGGGTTTGATCCAAAGAGCCAGAATAACCGGAACGGCCCAAACCATATAGCTGAAAGTTTTTTTGCCTCGGATATATTTATTGGCAAAGTGAGCAAAAGGTACTCTTGAAACCATCAAAAAACCAACCAGTAGCATTATCAACGGCAATGAATACACAATAATACCTGCCAATCCGTTAGCGAGGTTAGGCCATTTTTCTGCCATTTCAGGTCCGATATCACTATGGAGTAGGACAAATGCCGCGACCGTGCCGGCCGCCGCTGGCGATGGCAAACCGCTAAAGGTCATGTGGTCGGATTCTTCAACTGAATTTTCAACGTTAAATCTGGCCAGTCTTAGTATTGTACAGCAGACATATAAGCCACAGGTCAGCCAGAGTAATCTTCCCTGCCAATGTCCAAATAAAGGTTCAGCCGAGGTCTGAAGTTCATAAGCTACTAGTTGCAACGTTAGGAATGCCGGGGCCATCCCAAAGCTGATGACATCACTTAATGAGTCCAGCTCACTGCCAAATTCACTTTCTGAGCCGGATTTTCGGGCTACAAAGCCATCCAGGGCATCGCAAACCATGGCAATAAATATAAACCAGGCCGAAGCAGCAAAAAAAGTGATTTGCAGATTTTTGCCATTGTCGATCCAGAAACCATTGGGCTCATGCATCCCGCGTGCGGCAAAATGAATAGAAGCAAATCCGCATAATGCGTTCATTAATGTTATGATCGAAGGAACAACCGCGATATATTTCAGTCGTCTATGTTCCCTTTTGAGAGTTTTACCCATTTTAATTTCCTCAATTTATTAAAGCCTGATGTTGGCTATTATTTATATCGGCGATTTTTATATGTTCTAATCAGCTAAGAATATACTTATATTAACGCAAAAACGACAAATTTTTCAAAAATCCTTTGAAAATAGATTACCTTTTGCCATTATTTTTTTGCATATAAATGCCTATTCCATTATTATCTCATCCTAAGCGTATTTAATCAAGTATTCTTAGGTGAATATTGATCTACTAAAAAAGGCCTTCTGATTTTTTGAGGGTTAAGGTTTGCGATGATTGCCACATAAGTGGCGATATATTCGTTGAATAAGGAAAAATTTTACATATTTTCCACGAAAGGAACACTATTATGTATTGTGATATTATTGAAGTAAAGGCTCGTGAAATTCTTGATTCTCGCGGAAATCCTACAGTTGAAGTTGATGTTTTGCTTTCTGACGGTTCATTTGGCCGTGCAGCGGTGCCATCTGGTGCGTCCACCGGTGTGCATGAAGCTTGCGAACTTCGTGATGCTGACCCTAAGCGTTATGGTGGCAAAGGCTGTCTTAAAGCTGTCAAAAATGTTAGTCTTATTGCTAAAGCCGTTATGGGTATGGATGCTCGTAATCAGGAAGCTATTGACGCTGCAATGATCAAACTGGATGGCACACCTAATAAGTCAAAACTTGGAGCCAATGCTATTCTTGGCGTTTCTATTGCTGTTGCCAAAGCTGCTGCTGATCACGCCAACCTTCCATTATACCGTTACTTAGGTGGCAATAATGCCAATATTCTCCCTGTCCCTATGATGAATATCCTAAATGGTGGTTCTCATGCTGATAACAATGTCGATTTCCAGGAATTCATGGTTATGCCCGTTGGTGCTAAAAGCTTCAGCAAAGCTCTTCAAATGGGTACCGAAATTTTTCATGCCCTAAAAGGTGTGTTGAAAAAAATGGGTTATAACACTGCTGTTGGTGATGAAGGTGGTTTCGCTCCTGATCTAAAGAGCAATGAAGAAGCTATCGAAGTTATCCTCAAAGCTATCAAAGCTGCTGGTTATACAGCTGGTAAAGATGTATTTATCGCTCTTGACCCTGCAACTTCTGAAATGTATGACACCAAGAAAAAGGGTTATTTCTTCTTCAAATCCGATCCAAAGAAAAAAGTTTCTTCCAAAGAGTTGGCTGAATTCTGGGCTGGCTGGTGCAAAAAATATCCAATCGTTTCAATCGAAGATGGCCTGCATGAAGATGACTGGAAGGGTTGGAAAACTTTCAACGAAATGGTTGGCGACAAAGTTCAACTCGTTGGCGATGATCTGTTTGTAACCAATACCAAACGTCTGGCAAAAGGTATCAAAGAAAACTGTGCTAACTCTATCCTCATTAAAGTTAACCAGATTGGTACATTGACCGAAACTCTTGAAGCTGTCAAGATGGCTCAGCGTAATGGCTGGACCGCAGTTATTTCTCATCGTTCAGGTGAAACCGAAGATACCACTATTGCTGATATCGCTGTCGCTACCGGCGCTGGCCAGATCAAAACCGGTTCGCTTTGTCGTACCGACCGCATCTGCAAATACAATCAGCTTCTTCGTATCGAAGAAGAACTAGGCAGCTCAGCTGTCTATGGCAATGCTATCTGGAAACGCTAGTTTCGGATTGCTTTTGTCTTTTAGATGATTAAAAATAAAAAAACCCGGATTTTGATGTCCGGGTTTTTTTATATCAACAGATAAAACCTTTCAATCTTCAATCATTTTGACCATAATAAGCCGATATAAACCATAAGTGTGTTTATAGAGATCAATATTGAAAGCCAGAGATGACCGAAACCCAAGAACAAGTTAGTATGTTAGTCCATTTTACGCGAGGTATGTTTTTTTTGCTGTTCTCGACAATTGGGTTGGCGTCTATAGCTCTTGCCTGTCTTGCCGGGCCGGTCAGCCAGTATTATGATGATAAAGAATATTTAATTAAAGAAGCTCAACAAATCCAAAAGCTTGAGCAGTTCAGCCAACAGCAGCAGGGATTATTGGAAAATATTATCGCGGCAGATCCATCTGTGATACAGAGAATTGCAATATATACTCTTAATTATCAAAAGCGAAATGAGCAAACTGAGGCTGAATCACAAGAACAAGCCACAGTCGTAAATGAAAAAGTCAGCGAACCTGACCCTGAAATTCCCAAGGTTTTTGCCAATATTATTAATGAAAATATTAATTATCAGCGCGGTTTAGTCCTTTTTGGCACAATTTTGACGACTGTTTCACTGACCTGCTTTAATCGAAAAAGTTCACAGGCTTAAAATTTTGGTTCCTTGACAGGTAATCGTATGCGTTTGCCCCCACTTCGGTCATGGAGTATTGCATAAATTCGATTATTCATTATAATGTCCGCTTTGAATTTGATTGATATGGAAGCTCAAAGTGAACAATACTCAACAGAAGATTTTAGTTACAGGTATAACCTCCATCCATGGTTGGCCCATTTATAATATATTACGGTCCAAGTGTCAGCCGGGCAGGTTGGTTGGAATTTGTCCGCCCAAGACAAAATTGCCGCCGGATAAAAACATTATTCCGATGTGTATTACTGATAAGGACCAACTGCGAGCGATTGCTGATGAATTTCAGCCTGATAGTGTGATTCACTGTGCGGGGGTTTGCGATCTGGATATTTGTGAAGAACGGCCCGGTTGGGCTTATGATCTCAATGTCAATGGCGCTAAGGCTGTCGCTGAGATCTTTGGTCAAAGCTGTAAAATTTATTATATGAGTACCGATCTGGTTTTTTCAGGACAACAGCCGCCGGTTGATGGCTATGCCGAAATTCACGATCCTGATCCGGTTAGTATCGCCGGTAAAACTTTCGTTCAGGCAGAGCTGGTTTTAAAAGCCCTGAAAGACAGTTGCATTGTTCGGCTGGGTTTGCCTTTGGGCGATTCATGTACGGGGGATAAAGGGGCGATAGACTGGGTTAAAAGTCGTCTGACAAAAGACCGTCCCGTTACATTATTTTTTGATGAATTTCGCAGTTGTCCATGGTGTGACCAGATTGCCCAGATGATTTTGGCAGCATTGTCGCTGGATTTGAAAGGGCTTTATCATTTTGGCGGCAATGAATCATGGTCGCTTTATGATATTGGTGTTTATGTGCGAGACAAGCATAATGTAGCCAGTCATTTATTAAAAGGTATTTATCGCCATGAAGAAATTGGCGGCCCGCCCCGTATTGGCGATGTTTCCATGAATTGCGATAAACTTAAAGCAATCCTGAATGATGCCGCTATCACCATTGCTGATTTCAATTAGTGCAAACAAAAAAGCCTTGCAAGATTAACTCACAAGGCTTTCAGGCACTAAACAATTATGCAAATATCATTATTTGTACCTTTTGATTTTCTTATCGGTTTTCTTTTTGCAACGATTCCCATTTTTCCCGGGCTTGAGCTTCAGTGAGTCTACCATTTTTGACAGCTGCTCGGAGTTTGGCTTCAATGGAATCAGCATCTTGTTTCTGTTTTTCAGGCCAAAATTCGTTCCGGATTGTTTTTAATCTGTAGTCAGCATCTTTTGGGGATAATTTGCCGTCTTTGACTGCTTTGCGAATTTCTTTTTCTGCTTGGCTATACATTTCTCTTTTCGTATTTTCGACAGTTTGTCTTTCATTGGCTTCAGATTTTTCAATTTCCTGCCAGAGGCCTCGAGCTTGTGCTTCGGTTAATCTACCTTCTTTGACCGCTTCTTTCAGGTATGGCAAGATTCGTTGTTCTTTAATTTTTGCCCATTTTTCCCAGGCTTGTTTTTCGGTTATCTCGCCCCGGATAGCTGCCTGTCTGATGTCATTGCCAATTTCAGCGATCCAATCTAAATCAAGTTCATTTTCCTTTTGGGGTGTTTTGTTGTAAGCTTCCCACTTTGCTTTGGCATCTGCTTGGGATATTTCACCCTTGGCGATCGCTATTTTAAGTTTTTCGCCAACTTCAAATTTTTCGACTTCATGCCAGATGCCACGGGCTTTTTCTTCGGTCAATTTACCTTGGTCGACAGCTTTTTCCAGCATAGAACCAATTCGTTCATTTTTAATTTTTGCCCATTTTCCCCAGGCCTGATCTTCGGTGAGTTTACCAGCTTCGACGGCTGATTTGAGTTCTTCAAATGCTGGCTTGACCCAGTCAAGATTGAGATCTTTTTTGTCTTTGCTTTTATTTAAGTATTCATTATATGCTTCCCATTTTTCTTTTGCCTGTTTTTCGGTGATTTCGCCTTTGGCTAATGCTGATTCAATCATTGATCCTATTTCAGCTTTTTCAATGTCTTGCCAGATTTTCCAGCCCTGTTCTTCGCTTAATTTACCATCTTTGACCGCTTGTTTCAGTTGCGGGGCAATTTTATTTTCTTTGATGCTTTTCCATTTTTCCCAGGCTTGCTTCTCGGTTATTCTGCCATTTTCTACTGCCTTGCGAAGGTCTTGGCCAGCTTTTTCTATCCAGCTTAGATCCAAATCTTTTTTGTTCTTTTCACCCGATACTTTTTCCAACGCCTGCCACATGGCCATCGCTTCTTTTTCGGTTAACTCTCCAGCTTGGACAGCTTCCTTCAGTTTAGCTCCGATAGCTTCATGGTCTGTGCCTTTTGCATTAGCTATGCTAAGAGGCAATAAACCAATAGCAAATAATAAGATACATGCCTTGAGCCAACGCGACATTTCTCTATTAGTTTTGTTTGCAATAATCATTTTAAATCGCCTTTCGAGAACTCCGCCACTATTGATTTCACTTGCCATAGCTGGCGGACGGATAGCCACCTTAGCAAGAAACTCCACTGCAGTTAAAAGTGAATTAGCGTACAATTTTGGTTGCGGGTTCAAACTGGCCAATACCAGCTGATCGCAACATATTTCTTCTGTTACGCGCAGCTTTCGTTGGGCCAGCCATACCACTGGGTTCCACCAGAAGCACACGCAAGCCAGCCATTCAAGCCATCGGACCATATAGTCACGACGATAAACATGAGCCAGTTCATGGGCCATGATTAATTCCTGTTGCTGGCTATCGAGTTTTTCCAGCAATGCTATTGGAATAATGATTTTTACTTTGTTGCCAGCCCACCACACCATAGGGGATAGATGAGCTTGGATTGTATAAATCAGAGGGGTATTTTTTAATTTTAATCTTTGCGAGATTTTCTTAGCGGTAGTTTGCAGCTGCGCCGGTCCGACTTTAGATTCTGCCAACAACAATCGATTAAACCGATATACTCGCACTAATGACCAGATTAATACAGTCAGGCTTCCAATTAACCAAATTGCCATTAACCATATTTTTCCATTTTGTTTGATTGTTACAATGGCCGGGATGGTCGCGGTTGAAACTATGTCGATATTTTTGGTTTCAGATATTGCCTCTGGGCCAATTTCAGTTTCCATAAAAATAT
Source organism: Phycisphaerae bacterium (assembly GCA_016342495.1). Classification (GTDB taxonomy): domain Bacteria; phylum Planctomycetota; class Phycisphaerae; order Sedimentisphaerales; family SM23-30; genus JAEIOG01. The sequence continues at coordinate 857 of JAEIOG010000002.1, read as the reverse complement.
TATTGGAGCTGTCCATAGCGACCATAGCAGTTTGGTTTTCCGAATCAACTGGAAAAACTGGCACTGATATTATCGGTGGAGTGATCAGCTTGACAAAAACCAGCACCCAAAGCAGATGAGCGATATGGGGCCGCCGACATTTCATACCAATAGTCAAAGCCGCTATAGCCAACACCACAGACAGACATGCATTGCTCAAGCCGATTTTTAAGAATAAATCAATCATGCTGATTGCTCCTGCTGGTCCAGAATAGATCTGATTTTATTTATTTCTTCTGGTGTAATTTTATTTTTTTCGACCAGATGGGTGATGAGCGGGGCAAACGAGCCAGAGGTTAATTCAGAAGCCAAAGCTTCCAGTTGCCCCCCGGCATAGGCATGTCGAGATATAACCGCTGCGAAGATATGCACAGATAAACTTCGATCGCGTTGGATAAATCCTTTTTCTTCCAGACGTTGCAAAAGTCTCTGGACTGTCCCATGCTGGGCTTTGTTGGAGTCAGGGTATAGTTTTTCACGAATCTGGCGGGCGGTCAAATTTTCTTCCTGCCACAATAAATTCATAATCGCTAATTCGGCGTTGGCTAATTGCTGTTTCAATTTTATAGTCCTTGATATATTTGTCTTTAATACGACTGATTGTCGTAATTATACGACATGATGTCGTAAATGTCAAGTGTTTTGGGATTTTTAATAGAATATAAAGTGATATTTAAATCCGAAGTCCCCATAATCTTTATTTTTGACCCAAATTTCACCAACAAAAACTGCATCGCCGTGCTATTACTCCGGCAATTAAATAGATGAAAGTTTTGTATTTATCTGTTATAATATTGCGATGGAAACACGAGATGCAC
>JAEIOG010000128.1 GCA_016342495.1 Phycisphaerae bacterium | reverse complement strand
ACTACAGTGTAACTCATATCCCGCTATTTTGAAATATTTAGTTTTAGCCCCACCTCATATGGGATGGCTGTGAAAATTTATCTAATTTTAGCCGACCTGGTTGTTGATCAGGTCGGCTTTTTTTATAAGTATTATACGAACAAGAGTCTTGCGAATAAAAAAAATTGGTGGTATAATTGGCCGAGCTTTTTTTGTGTCTTCAGGCAATTAATTTTCTTTAAAGTAGGGCAACGGAGTAAGGTATGAATAAAAAAATATTTGTGATGATGTTGATTTCGATAGGGGCATTTTTATGTGATGCTCAAGCTCAAAGCGGCCAACGTGAAAGGCCCAGGCAATGGGATAATCTTGTGACTGGCGGCCGTTTTATGGATCGTTTTGAGCCCATCCCTGCTATAGGAAAACTGACCAGCGATACCTGGGGTGCAGATAATGTTGTGCCTCGTTATGTCGATAACGGTATCGAAGATCGTGACTGGTCATATTGGGGCGGCAATGCGGTATTGGGCGACGATGGCAAATATCACCTTTTTGTTTGTCGCTGGGCAGAAGACTCGCCCAAAGGACACATGCAATGGCCGCAATCCGTCGTGGTCCATGCGGTAGCAGATAATTCCTTTGGCCCTTATAAAGTCAAAGATACCATTGGCAAAGGTCATAATCCCGAAATCTTTCAGCTCGAAGATGGCAAATATGTTATTTATGTAAAGAACGGTTATTGTTATGTTTCTGACAGCGTAAATGGCCCCTGGACTTCGGGTAAGTTTACGTTTAATAAACGCGGCCGGAAGATTATCGAAGGTTTGTCGAATCTCAGTTTTGCTAAGCGGGAGGATGGTTCCTACTTGATGGTTTGTCGAGGGGGTGGGATCTGGTTCAGTCAAAATGGCATCAGCCCTTATAATCAGATTACCGATAAAAGAGTTTATCCACCGGTTGAAGGTTCTTTTGAAGATCCCGTGGTTTGGCGTACAGATGTTCAATATCATATGATTGTCAATGACTGGTATGGTCGCATCGCATATTATTTACGTTCCAAAGATGGTATCGACTGGAAAGTAGAACCAGGCGAAGCATATATGCCCGGTATTGCTGTCTATGAAGATGGAACCAAAGTAGACTGGTACAAATATGAACGCATTAAAGTTCTGCAGGATAAATATGGCCGTGCGACCCAGGCGCATTTCGCTGTTATTGATTTTTCTAAATGGGAAGATAAGGGCAATGATAATCACAGCTCAAAGCATATCTGTATCCCGTTGACGGCAGGGCGGCTTTTAACAATTATAGATGAAAAGCTAATTACAGATAAAACCAAAACCATCAAAGTCAAAATTGAAGCTGAGCCGGGTTTCGATCCGCATAAAGATATTGATATTGCTTCGTTGAGATTTGGTGCATCTGAAGAAGTTAATTTTGGTCGAGGCTGTAAGGTTATTGAAACTGAAAAAGCGGGTAAGGACCTGGTGGTTGTTTTTGATGGTAATGGCAATGGCATAACTAAGGATAACTTTGCTGCCAAACTGCTGGGAAAGACAAACCAGGGCAAGCTGCTTTTTGGATATGCCCGCTTACCATGGCTGAATTATATCGAACCAGCTTTGACAGCATGTCCGCCGACTATCAATAAGAAAGGCGATAGCTATGGTATTGAAATTGAAGTTCAGAATTTTGGCCAGGTTGACTCAAAGCCTTGTGGAATAAGTATTGTTTATAATAAAAATGGCCGGAATATCGAGATAGCTAAAAGTCAGCTGCCAGCATTGGAAGCTTTTGCGAAAACTAATGTTGAGCTTAATTGCGGCAATGTATTTGAAAAAAACATTTCTTATGATTTGAATGTGATTATTAAACCTATTGGCCAAAAAACCGTTGAATTGAAAAGGGCCATGATACCCAATCCTGTTGTTTCGCTGATGAAAGGTGCTAATGTCAGTTGTCAAAGTGGTCAGCAGGCTAATCCCGGTCAAGGTTGGACCAATCTAATTGATGGAAAGTTCAATACCAAATTATGTCTGGTGAATAGTGGCAAGCCCGTGATAATTGATTTTGAATTGAAAGAACCTGAAACTGTCGCCAGTTATTGTTTAACTGCGGCCAATGATGTGCCATTACGCGATCCCAAAGCCTGGATTGTCAAGGGCAGTAACGACAGACAAAAATGGCAGGTTCTGGCAAACGTAAAGAATAATCCAAAGTTCAAAACGCGTTTTGGCAAGAAACAGTTTGATTTGCAAAGCACTGGGAAATTTAAATATTATCGTTTTGTTTTTAATGAAAACCATGGAGACTCGCATTTCCAACTTTCAGAGTTGGAGCTTTATGAAAAAGGCAATGCTCCGTCAGAAAACGTCAGGGCACAAAACACTATTTCACTTGATCCTATTGCACTTGAAAAATCAGTGAAGGATAATTTTCTTCAAAAGAAAGTCGCTGAAAATGTCCTGGTTGATCCGGGCTATCGTATTTGGGGGATGGCTGTTATTAAATGGAAAGACGGGAAATATCACGGCTACTATGCTCGTTGGCCAGACTCAAAGGGCCATGATGGATGGATGACTGATTGCGAGATTGCCCATGCAGTGGCTGACAAACCCGAAGGCCCATTTAAAACAATCGGTGTCGTGATTGAAAGTCGCAATGCCGATGGTTGGGATATCGTCAATGCCCATAATCCTGCAATATGCGTAGCTGATGGTAAAATTTGCCTGTATTATATTTCAAATAAACTAAGAGGAAAGTTTGAATCGGAAAATGAAAAGGGGGATTTCCCTAGTGATAAATGGATGGCAGTTAGATCAAACCGATTAAATATTATACGCAATACCCAATGCATTGGCGTAGCGACTGCTACGGACCCTGCTGGGCCGTTTGTTCGAGCTAAAAAGCCGGTTGTTCAGCCCCATGGTACATTCAAGAATATTGCGGTTAATCCCGCTGTTACTTATCAAAATGGTAAGTTTGTTATGATAATGAAAGGTGATGACATAAAGAGAAAGGGCTGGTTCCGTATGCAGCTGGTGGGTCACGCTGACAAACCTGAAGGCCCTTTTGTTTTTCAGCAAAAGCCTGTTTATGCTAAAGCTCAAACCGAAGACGCTGGGATTTGGTATGATAAGCAGGACGAGATTTATTACATGGTATGTCATGTTATGGGCAAACATCATCTGATGCTTTTTTATTCTCGCGATAGCGTAAACTGGTCGCCTGCGGATAATCCGATTTTCCTCAAAAAACAAATCCCATTGGCTGATGGTACAATTTGGAAGCCTGAAAGACTCGAACGTCCCTTTGTGCTGACTGACGAGGATGGAAAACCATTTATGGTCTATGTTGCTGTTGCTGACAAAGGTGTTAATAGCAATATCGCCATGCCTTTAGAGGTTAAGCAGATTGCTAATGATGAAGAATAGTTTTTGTTTGGTACGCTTAAGGATTTAACTCCCTTGGCGACCTTGATGCTGACTTTGCGGTTGATTTGAATGACTGCCAGATGCTGGCTAACGGATGGCTGCAATAAATGACTAGTTGTAATTTAATATTATACTGATATGAAAAATAGAGGCCTTTGATTGTGAATAGAAGAAATTTTTTGAAATCGATGGGTGCTGCCAGTCTTGCCGCAACAGTGTCAGGCTTTACTTGTGTATCTGGAAAAAAAGCATATGCAGCTGCCTCCAAAAAAACTAATGTTATTTTAATTCTGGTCGATGATTTTGGTTGGGCAGATATAGGCTGTTACTGCCAGGAATTTGGCAATGATTATTATGAAAGCCCAAACATCGACAGACTGCGTTCAGAGGGTATGAAGTTTACCGATGCTTATGCTTCATGCTGTGTATGCTCGCCCACCAGGGCTTCGGTTATGACAGGGCGGTATCCAACCCGTTCGGGCATTACGAATTGGATTGGCAGCAGCAACCCGTCAAATAGAGAATATATTTGCCCGACTAATACCAGTAAATTACCTCTTGGCGATGTGACTATCCCAGAAATCCTGGGCCCAGCAGGCTATGCAACCTGTCATGTGGGCAAATGGCATCTTGGCGATTCGGGATATCTTCCTGAGAATCAGGGCTTTGATGAAAATATTGGCGGGTGTCACTGGGGCCATCCCAAAAAAGGCTATTTTAGCCCTTATCAATTCCCTTCCAATGCAAACTTGCCCGATGGCCCAAATGGCCAATATCTAACAGACCGTGAAGGACAGGAATCAGTTGATTTTATCCAAAGTGCTCATGATGCCAATAAACCTTTCTTCCTGTATATGTCGCATTATACCGTGCATAGACCCACGCAGGCAAAACAAAGTGACATTGATTACTTTGCTGCCAAGGCAAAGCCGTCTAATTCAAGATATAAATCCTTGAAACCTGCTTATGCTGCGATGATCAAGAGCCTCGATGAAGCTGTTGGTGGAATTTTAGACAAACTCGATAGCCTTGGAATTGCTGATGACACTGCTATTATCTTTACTTCTGATAATGGCGGGCTCTTACCTGATACCGTAAATTATCCGCTAAAAGGCGGCAAGGCCGAACATTGGGAAGGTGGCATTCGTGTGCCTCTGCTGGTTAAATGGCCAGGTATTGTTGCTCCAAACAGTTTGTCCGCTGAACCAACCATAAGTGTCGATCTGCTGCCAACGATTTGTGAGATGGCAAATATTCGTGTGCCAAATGGAGTAACAATTGATGGCCAAAGCATTGTGTCTGTGTTGAAACAAAAAGGTTCGCTGAAACGTGATTCGCTCTTTTGGCATTACCCTCACTATAATCATGATTTGCCCGCGACCACAATTCGAAGCAAAGAATGGAAACTTATAAAACGCTATGGCGGCAATAAAGAATTTGAACTGTTCAATCTGAAAAATGATATTTCAGAGACAACCGATCTAGCAGCACAGTTTCCCGGCAAAGTCAAAGAACTAAATGAAAAACTGTTGGCGTGGTTAAGGCATACCAATGCAAAGATGCCAGTTAAGAATCCAAATCATCCTGGCAATGCTGACGAAAAGAAGAAAATTCAGCTAGGGTAATAAATATAAGATGTTAATTAGTTAGATAGTCTCTCTAATCCGTATGTTTTTAATCTGCTTTATATTATCATATAGAGCAATGTAAGTTATTGATGGAGTATGAAATGCGAAATGTAACTGTGTTTAGTTTGATGATTTTTTTTACTATGTTTTCTGCTATACAGGCTGAAGTCAATATTATTCCTACGCCCAAAACAGTTAAAATAAATGCAGGCGAGTTTGTCGTAAATGATGAAACTATATTATCTTATTGTGGCATTGGCAAGCAGACTGCCTTCTGGCTTTCTGAAAGATTTCAGAACCCGACAGGATTCAAGCTCCCGATTGAGCAGTTTATAAATGCCCCGAAAAAGAACAGTATTTCATTTGTATTAGATTGTTCTGGAAGTGTAACTGGTGATGAAGGGTATTCATTGTCTGTTACTGATTCTGCTGTGGTTATCAAGGCTAAGACCGAAGCTGGACTTTTCTATGGCTGTCAGAGTTTGCTTCAGCTAATGCCAGCTGAGATCTGCAGTGATAAAAAAGCTGATATCAAATGGACCGTTCCCTGCGTGACTATCATCGATGAGCCTCGCTACAAATGGCGAAGCTTTATGTTGGATTCAGGTCGTCAATACCAAAGTCCTGAATTCATCAAACGCTATCTTGATCAGATGGCTGTGATGAAAATGAATCGTTTCCATTGGCACCTTACTGAAGGCCAAGGATGGCGTATTGAAATAAAAAAATATCCAAAGCTCACTTCCGTAGGCTCAAAAGTAGCAAATGGCAAGGAGCAACAGGGTTTTTATACCCATAAGCAGATCAAGGACATCGTCGCTTATGCTAAAAAACTGCATATTGAGATTGTTCCCGAAATCGATATTCCTGGCCATTCCGAAGCGGCTCTGATTGCTTATCCCGAATATACCTGTTTTGGCAAACCTCCGACATCTGTGATGGCTTTTTCACCTGTTTTGTTTTGTGCAGGTAAAGAACAAACCTATAAATTTCTTGAGGATGTATTAACCGAAGTCTGTCAGCTATTTCCCAGTGAGTATATTCATCTCGGAGGTGACGAAGCTCCCAAAGCCAACTGGAAGAAATGTCCGGACTGTCAGAAAATGATCAAAACTCACAGCTTGAAAAACGAGCACGAACTGCAAATTTACTTCACTAACCGCTTTGCTGACTTTCTTGCAACCAAAAACAGAAAAGTCATTTGCTGGGGCGACGTCGTAAGATATCCAGGTCCGCCCATGCGGAAAAATGTTGTTGTTCACTGGTGGAACCATATTGCAGGTAAAGACAAAGCTCTCAAAGAAGCTATCAAGCGAGGTCACGAAGTCATCTGTAATACCAATTATTACACCTATCTAAACTTTCCTGTGACCCCATGGACACAATATGGCCTAGGACGCACATTTGATCTGAAAACTTGCTATGAGAAAAATCCTTCTGATCTCAAATTGGACTTTTCTCAAAAACACTCCAACATCATTGGCATGGGTACCTGCCTCTGGACTGATTGGTTCGTGCAAGAATATATGGTTGACCGTCGCGTTTTCCCACGTGTTTATGCCTTAGCTGAGCAAATGTGGTATTGTGGTAATAGAGTGCCGTTTGAGAAATTCTATGCAAAACTCAAAACTCACTATCCTCGTTTCAAAGCAGCTGGCATCGACTATGGCCCAGCCATGAAGGATGAAATGCCCAAAAACTTCAAATGGGATTGATTTATCGTAAAGTGCATAAATGTGTGTCACGAAGATAGGTGTAGTCCCCCAATGGAGGGTGAACTTATCGAACTCTACAGATGATGGAGGTTTGGCCCTCCGTCGTTGGCTGACAGGAGCGAGCATCAAATCGCCATAACGCTGCATTAGTAAAGAGCTTTTGTAGTGAGTGGTTATGGAAAAGGCATAATTAAGATTAAGCTAAATGTGTTATCAGCCATGTGAATGTATGTGAATCTATTCCCAGCGTCAATCCAGCGTATTTTTCATTCTGGTTTTGAGTCAGTGCTCATTACTGCTTGACTGCTAACTCTGTCTACATTTTGTATAGAAGTTAAAATTAGACTGTAAACGCCGGTGTAAAAGTGCAGCGCCTGGCGGGTCGGTTTAAAAGTGTAGCGCCTAATTGAAATAGCCGAAGAGCTAAGTGGTTATCAGACCTGGATTTACGTTAATTTCAGGTCGTAAACTGCTTAATTGGAGGCAGAAAGGTGTACACAAACATGGAGCAATGGGCAGAGATTCGCCGTCGAGTTTTGGTTGAAGGCGTCAGTAAGAGGCAGATAATTCGCGAGACTGGGATGCACTGGCAGACGCTGGATAAGATTTTATCGAATAGTTCCCCGCCTGGATATCGCCAATTGAAAAAGCGAAAAAGTCTGCTTGATGCTTATGCCGCCTGGAAAAGTGCTAAAACCGGCTTGAATTATCGCCTGCCAACCGAACAAGAATGGGAAAAGGCCGCAGGCTATACCCCAGGCAGGACAGCTTTATGGACTTATGCGTACCAGAGTGGTTCTATTAGCAGCATCTATTGTAATTACAATAATTACTATGGTGGCCCTTTGCCGGTGGGTTCATTTAATGGCACCGGTGGCAAAAATGATGCCAAAAGCTATTATGGCTGTTATGATATGAGCGGTAATGTGTGGGAATGGACATCCTCAAGCTACAATAGTACGGCTCTTGTTATCCGCGGCGGCTATTGGGGCAACCTTGCCACCAGCGTTGCTGTGTCTTGTCGCGGCAGCAGCGGCGCGCCGTCGGTTCGCAGCGACTTCGGATTCCGTCTCGTCCTGGACTTGTAATACTTTGCTCTTTTTACCTTTTACCCTTTATTTCCGAGCGTAGCGAGGATCGAATTAAAAAAAATGAGCCAAAAACATGAACTGAAAATAATATCTGATTTTTATGATTTCATGCTGTGGATGACAAGGCATACAGAAAAATTTCCTCGTCATCACCGTTATAGCCTGGGTTTAGCCATTGAACAACGTCTTCAGCGGATACTGGAATTATTATTAAGGGCTAAGTATTCCAGAGACAAAGTAACTCTGCTTGGCGATACCAATATTGAGCTGGAAATATTAAGGTTTCAGATAAGAATGGCAAAAGACCTTGAAGTTCTGGCTATTAAAAGTCATGGTTATGCAGCAAATATCATGTTAGAAATAGGTTCTCAACTAGGCGGTTGGCTAAAACAAAAGTCAGTTAAAAATGTTCATCGAGAATAATATGAAACGATACGGCAAATTATGGGACAAATTAATAAGCTGGGACAACTTGGTTCTGGCCGCCCGCAAATCTCAGCGTCATAAGCGAGACAGAGTATCGGTCCAGAATTTTAATTTTGATCAGGAACATCAACTCCTGCAGCTTCAACGCGAGCTAATCGACCAGAGTTATCAACCGGGTCAGTTTCGCACTCATTGGATTGCCAAACCGAAACAACGAATGATTTCGGTAGCTCCTTATCGTGACCGAGTCATGCATCATGCTTTGATGAATTTACTGGAACCAATTTTAGAAAAACATTTTCATCCAGACAGCTATGCTTGCCAGAGAAATAAAGGCACATTGGCAGCAGCTAATCGCCTGCAAAAACGAATGAATCAATATAAATATGCATTACAATGTGATATTCGCAAGTTTTTCCCAAGCCTTGATCATATAGTTATGAAAACAGTATTTCGACGATTAATTAAAGACCAGAAGCTTCTTTGGCTAATGGATTTGATCGTTGATAGTTCTAATGAGCAGCCAGGAGAGATGAACTGGTTTGCAGGGGATGATTTATTTAGTCCTATAGAATTTAAAAAAGGCTTACCCATCGGTAACCTTACCAGCCAATGGTTTGCTAATTGGTATCTAAATGATCTGGACCATTTTATCACCAGTGAATCAGGTATCGGCGCATATGTGCGATATTGCGATGATTTTGTGGTATTAGGTGATAGCAAGGCAGATCTGAAAAATGTTCAGTTGGAAATCGAATCATTTTTGGATAAATATCGACTTAAGTTACATAAGAACAAGCTATTTATACGTCCGGTTCGATGCGGATTAACTTTCGTTGGCTATCGCTTATGGCCAACCCATCGAATTCTAAAAAAGAAAAATGTTCATAATTTCCGCAGACGACTTAAGTGGATGCAAAAATCATATGCACAGGGCCATCTGGATTGGCCACAAATTAAACAAAGACTAAATAGCTGGCTGGGCTATGCAAGCCATGCCAATACCAAAACTTTAATTAAAACTTTGAGTAAACAATGGAAATTCAAAAGGGGCTATACCGACCACGAATCTTGTTATCCGCGGCGGCAATTGGAACAACAATGCCACCAACGTTGCTGTGACTTATCGCGACAACAACAACACGCCAACGAATCGCAACAACAACATCGGATTCCGTCTCGTCCTGCACTTTTAGAGGGAAACACAAATGATAACCCTTTTGCCCAGAATCATAAGGTTTACGGACCTTGCGAGCGTGGCATTGAAAGTCCTGGCATAGTTCCTGAGCTGTGGTTTTTAATATCCGACAGCCAAATAATAACTGTAAGGACAGATGGGACTGGTAGATTATATCGAACGTCCTGTCTATCCTTTAATAAAAAGTGTGCGTGAAATATTAATTTTATTTCTTATAAATGGAGATTTGTCATGAGTATTAAATGTCTTAAAAGTATGGTTTTATTAATGGTCCTTACTATGTCATTTTCTTTATGGGCTAATACTGCCCCGAAGGTTAGAAATGTCCGGGTATCTCAGAAAACTGACGATTCTAAGCTGGTGGATATTTATTATGATTTAATTGATGAAGATGGCGATGCCTGTACGGTTTGGGTAGCAGTCAGCGATGATGGCGGAGTTAGCTGGACAGTGCCGGTTGACAATTTTTCGGGTATTGGCCCCGGCAAAACTCCAGATTCTGATAAGCATATCCTCTGGGACGCTGGCAAGGATATGCCCGGTAAGAGAGGCTCCTTCAAGTTGCGGGTTTGGGCCGACGATGGCAAGGGGTCAGAATCAATGGTAGTTGTCCCGGCTGGTTCATTTGCCTATCAGGGTGACTATGCCAATCGAGTTAATCTGGAAGCTTTTATGATCAGTAAATATGAAACCACCAATCAACAATATTGTGAGTTCTTAAATGCTGCAGATCCTGATGGTTCAAATTGGAGTAGTGGTCAGGAAATTGTCCGCAAAGGCGATGCGGGAAATTATTATTATGAGGTTAAAGCAGGTAGAGAAAGCTATCCTGTTCGTTATGTTAGCAAGCTTGATGCTGATGCCTATGCCATCTGGAAGAGCAGTGTTACCGGACTTAATTATCGCCTACCCACCGAGCAGGAATGGGAAAAAGCAGCAGGCTGGAACCCGGATTCACAGTATCTATTCACCTATGCTTATCAAAGTAATACAATCACCAGCATCTATTGTAATTATAATAATGCTTATGGTGGCCCTTTGCCGGTGGGTTCATTTAATGGCACCGGTGGCAAAAATGATGCCAAAAGCTATTATGGCTGTTATGATATGAGCGGTAATGTGTGGGAATGGACATCCTCAAGCTACAATAGTACGTATCTTGTTATCCGCGGCGGCAATTGGAGCAGCGTTGCCACCGGCGTTGCTGTGACTTATCGCGACAGCTACGGCGCGCCTACGGGTCGCAGCAACAGCTTCGGATTCCGTCTCGTCCTGGACTTGTAATACTTTGCTCTTTTTACCTTTTACCCTTTATATCCGAGCGTAGCGAGGATCGAATTTAAAATAATTACTCATTTTATAATATTCGGAGTATGGCCATGTTAAAAACCACATATATCTCATTAGTTATAATGCTGATATTTTCAATATCTGCCTTTGGCGATATCGACTATGCAGATTCGCCAGAGTTTACCTTAGACCTGCTGACTGTCCCGGGGACAGGAATGGCCGAATTTAGCGATAGCGACAGTTTCTATCTTAATCTATTAAGCCTTCCGGCAACCAGTATCGCATCATCAGCCCCAAGCGCAAGCTTCTATCTGGACTTAGAGCCGGTCAATCGCGGCTTCGCCGATGCTAGCTTCAGCTATGACTGGGCCGAAGGCACTGACCCTGTTGTGGGCGAGCCATTGCAGTGCAGATGGGATATTCACTATGAAAAATTGCTGGAACTGGATTCCAGCGGCAACTGGCAGCCAATTGCAAATGCACCGCTTTTAGGCAGTAAGCTTATTATCATGAACCACGGCTGGAATGATGGACCTGATGGTGATTCTAAGGGTGATAATGTACAAGACAATGACCTGCTGGACCTGGCTCGTAAGATAAAAGCTAAAATAGAAGCTTTCGATACCATAGATTCCAATGTATATATTTACTGCTGGAAATGGGGCGATGGCCCTGATACCATAAGCGATGCCAACCCCAATGGCAAACCAGGGCCAATAGATATTGCTAATATCCTTAAGTATTTTGAATCAAACTATGATCCACTGCATATTATGAGCAGCATAGCATTAGGTGACAAAGGCTTTCTGGAAGAGATTAATCTTGCCAAAGATAATGCAAAAAAACATGGTGGAGAACTTGGCAAAGTACTCACCAGCGATGCAGCTCAAATGACAGCTGATCGATATAATATACATATGATCGCCCATAGCTTTGGCGGGATAGTTTGCGCTGAAGCTGCCAAAATGGTTAATTCAAAATCTAATGGTCATAAAGTCAAACAAATCACAACTCTTGAGACACCGGCATTACCATGGCCCTTTCCCAATGCGGTAAAAGATGTCAAACCAGATTTGGCTCAGCGTGTGGAAGTGATTTATTATCATTGGCTAACCGATCTGGACGGCATTGGTTTTGGCGGCCCAACAAACAACGGCAGCAACCTTTTGAATTTACATGCATCACCTGTCCATTACAGGCCTTTGCTTAATGGTAATTTTTTTACGCCACTGCATAGACGAATTATTGAATGGTATATCGATTCGATTAATAATACCGCCAGCTGTTCTACGCCTTATTATGGTTTTAACTGGTCTTTCATTCGCAATGATCTTAATCCATCTTGGCCTGCTGGTTTGCCAACCGGTCGCAAAACTGAGTCAATCAGTGAACTTGGCTGCCTCCAACCCTGGCTCGGTGAGCAAATTGCAGTCAAAGTTGCTAAAAAAGTAATCAAAACCAAAGAGGATTTTGCTTCAGTTGCATCCTGGGTTGGTAAAGGAGTCGCAGTTACCGGAAACTGGGTTGGCAATAAATTTGTAACTTCATTGAATATTACATCAATGACAACATTGGTAATGGCACCAGCTGAGGCAGGCATTTTCGCAGACCCGATAGATGAAGGAACAACCGCTGGGGTATTTAAAGAAATAGCTATTCCTGAAACCGCCGAAAATCTTGAAATTGATCTAAGATTTACTTCGGTGGTACCGGGACATTTCTTTGCGATATTGATTGGTGATGATACCCTGATGAGAATCGATGCCGCCGCCGAAGGTATATCAGAACAATTTGAAACTTATTCGGCCTATATAGGTAAATATGCTGGCCAGACAGTGACAATTCAGATAGCAATCGAAGGAACTGGCCAAGATAATACCAATGTCCTGATCGACAGCATAAGTTTTACCGAAGTGACCATAAACTCTGATGTAAACGGAGATGGTGCGGTAGATGTCAATGACCTGGTTGATATGCTTGAATACTGGACAGGGCCGGTATATGCCCCTGGCGATGCCAGCGACAATGCGGACTTGAGCGGTGATGGTAAAATCGACCTGAATGATTTTATCCAGTTAATCAATGACTGGGGCTGGGAGAAAAATTATAATCCCGAAACCGAAGGAGAATAAGATACTGTAAACATAATGTGTCACAGGCAGCGGTTAATTGCTACCGTAAAAAACCGTGTAGCCATCGTCATATTATACATGATAAAATCATAATCCCCCTTTGGTAATTCTTTGGGGGATTTTTTTAATAAGGTAAAACTTATTAGTTGATCACGCCTTCACCACCACCAACTCATCCCACCTGGTAGTATACCGCCCAGATCGCATCTGAAACTTCGTTTTCCATTTCTGTTTCTGCTCAATCCCTGTAGCTCCATAGCTGATGGCATTACTTTGCATCGAGTTAATCTTATCAATAACATTCATCAATTTTTTCGAACGTCCCCGGTCTACAGCATCAAACAAATTAAGTTGTACCCGATCCTTATCGATAAGCTGTTCTAATAGCACGCCAGCTTTCTTGAATTTATAACCATCACGATAAATTCTGGTCAGACATACTAAGGCATAATGGATTATCTCTGATGTATCACTGCTGGCTGTCGGCAGCTCAACGCTTTGACTATCATAATAACGCTGCTTTTTATCAAAGGCACTGGTCATTACAAATACTGTTAATCTTCCCGCTACTAACTTTTGCTTCCTTAGTTTTTGAGTTGCTCTGCTAACATATTGTGCTACTGCCTGGCTTAATTCATCAAAACTCTCGATTGGCCTGCCAAAAGATCTTGAGCTACATATAGTCTTATTCTGTGGCGGGCTATGTTCCAGGTCCCCTCTGTGCCAGAATGGGTGAGACAATTCCTTGTCATTAATTAGACTTGAGGGCGAGGATATATTTATTATGAT
>JAEIOG010000127.1 GCA_016342495.1 Phycisphaerae bacterium | reverse complement strand
AAATAACAGTTATCTTCATATGGAGATGTATCGGCAATATTGACCCAAACCTTTAATTATGACTAAGCACTAGTTTTGTGTCACGCCTAAAAAAGAGCATTCTTTGGAAGCGAAGATATTCGCACGAAATAGACAAAGCTACTGGCGTAAGAAGTGATCAGACAATTATTTTGACTGGCAAAAATACGCCAAAATATTATCCGCAACCTTTGAGACGAATCCATTTTTATGCTGCTGAAAGAGATAAACATTTGATTTTCATCACCAATAATTTTGAATTGTCAGCTGCGACAATCGCAAAGCTTTATAAAATGCGTTGGAAAATTGAATTGTTTTTCAAATGGATAAAACAGAATTTGCGGATAAAAACTTTCTTTGGCTATAATGAAAATGCGTTAAAAACTCAAGTGTGGATTGCAGTTTGTACATATTTGATTGTCGCAATTATTCGGAAAGAGCAGAAGATTTTACAGCCAATGTCCGAAATTCTACAGGTTTTAGGAATCTTACAATTCGAGAAAAGGCCTATTTCAGAGCTGTTTATGGCATTCGACTCCGACAATCAAAAAGGCGATGACGCTAACTCCTTGCCATTATTCAATTTATAACCGGACACTAATGATATTTTTTGGCGATCAGTTTGCGATACCAGCCCAAGAGCGTGCTGGGCGTAAAAAGCCCACAAACATCCGCTAAGGCCTTCCGCCCTACCTTCTTGGCGGCTACTGCCAGTTTCCTTCTTTGATCGTCATTCAGGACAATTCGCTTCTTACCCAGTTTCTAACGCAAGACCTTATTCTCAGTTTTTAAATACTCGATCACATCCTGCTGCTGTCGGTTCATCCAGCCTGCCAACATCAATAGCAGGACCAGTTGCGGTTTTATTATCATTAACATTTCCCTCATTCATTGAAATTCAAGATCATTAGCAAGCCAATCCTTGGTGGCCTGCATCATATCTACAGGCGTGCTGCGTAATTGAATTTCACATCAACTAAAGCCGTCAATAAAGCTCCACAGCAGCGGTATGCAAATACTGAAAAAATACCGGAAAATTTCATTTTCAGACTTGCCAGTCATGCTAAAACCTACTCATATCATGCTTTCTAAGATCAAATCTTATTCATTTTCATGATCTAATGGATTATTGTGTAAATCAGACTAATTATTCGGCATAGCAAGAATCTCTTCCAGGGTTAAAGCACGCCCAAAGACTTTTACTTCATCAATATCTCCAACATAATTGTGGTATGATGAGGTTATGCCCGCACCGATGGCATTAAACTGAAAATCAGCATTGATGTCTTTTATGCCTTGGGAACGTCCATCGATAAACAATTCAACTTTATCATCGCGACCCACTAATATGATATGCCTCCATTGATCATAAAAATCCGTATCCCCATAATAGTTTACATACTGCCCATCTTTATTGCAGAAGCGAGCATAGTTGCCATCGTAAAGATATAGATAGTTGCTCGCATCGTTCGGATTACCTAAGACAATTGAGCCATAAGGCGATGAAACCCTGCCACGGGCCCAGAACATTATCGTCCATTGCCCAGAAAGTGTCATATCGGGAATATCAACATAGTCATTGGCATTAGAAAAAGCCAACGCTTTTCCCTTGATACCATCGATCCATTCCCCGCCGGTCATATTTACCAGTTCGGCGGTTGTTCCGCTAATGCTATCAGTTGTAATGAGTCCATCTGCCTCACTAAATGGCCAATAATGCTGATAATCTCCGGCGATAAGGTCTTTTAGCCAATTTTGAGACAGTGCGGAAAAATCCTGCAGGTCAACTTTATCATTTCTATCTCCACCAGCCCAGCTACCAGTATTTGCCAGCCATTGACCGGCCAGTTCCTGCAAGTCTATGATATCGACAATCCCGTTGAAGTCATAGTCGCCTTGCCGCTGATTAATCCCGACAATAGTAACAATACTGCGTGCTGGTATGGCAAAGCTCTCACCAGGCCTGAGACCCTGACGTGGCTGGAGATTATCATCCTGATAGCTATTGCCAGCAGTTACATAAGGAACCAGACAATCTACCTTGGCCCCGTCTGGCAGGTTATCAAAATTGACATTAACTGATTTTTCTTGAAAACTATAATTGACACAGACCATTACCGCCACATTATGCCGGAAACTGTAATATCCCGACACCATCAAGTCCTCAACAACATCGGCACTGGTTTTATTATCTGACCTGATAACCTCTGCACGATACATACCTGGACGAATAAAACGACTGTAATTACCCATTGCCCAAAGAAGTTTCGAATGGTAAACCTCACCATCATTTTCATCTTTATCAGTATATACCAGACCATCTTTATAATCATGAGGAGAGATACCCAGCCACCACTGCCAACTGCGGGTCTCGGCGGTTACCATGTCAAAGAATATTGTACGGGCCACCCATAAAGCCGGGGCGATGCCCAGATCTCGACCATTGCCTTTTATCTCACCCCGGTCTCCAAGTATGCAATATTCCGTTTGTTCATAGTTTAAGCCATATTGGTCAAGTTTATTACGCAGAGCCTGGCGTTTGGAAAATAAATCGGAAGCGGTATCTGTCCAGTAGCTGTGAGAACTAATATAGCCCGGTATATTTTCGCCTATATAGTTGCCAGAACTCTGTTGGTAAAACTGGTCGATATGATTTCCTTTGCTATCGCCATTTCCGTAAAGATATGACAGCGACCCCGAATCAGATAAAGCTATTTCAGTTTCAATACCACGACTATCAAGCTCAGCATCTAGCCGACGTGTGAATGTGGAAATATCATTATTACTAAAACGGCATCCTTCCTGACTGGCATGCCCGGGATCACTGGAATTTTCATTCCAATCCCATTCCGGCTCATTCAGCGGAGATATTTCTTGAAAATCTATATTCTCTTCATCCCGAAAATGTTCCAGAACATCCGCTAGGTATATCGCAAATCTTCCATGACTGGCAGGGTCAAGATTGGTTGAGCCTACCGAAGGATCGCAAAAGGTATAGTTATTTTTAGTCATAGTATAAGGCGGACTGATAGCAAAAGCGGTAAATTGATCCACACCTCGAGATCTCGCTAATTGCAGGAAATTTCTCTGACCACTACAACGACTAAAATCATAACCGGTCATATTAGCATTATAATAGAAATCGCTACGCCGCCAAGGGTCATAGATTGTCGAGGGGTTTTTTCTGGCACTGCCACCACCGATATTCATACGCCATCCACTAAGACCAATACCGCGGACACTACCATCATCTTCCAGAGCGGTACTAAAAAGAAGATCGGCCATATAACCGGTTTTCTCCTTTGGCCAATTACCTAAATACTGAACTGTCCAGCAGTCAGAAGCACCAAAGTTTTTAATCTGTTGATAAGTTTTCCCTACATCTAAAGTCAAAACTAAAGATGAACCACTGCCGGGCAACATAGCCTGAGTACCTGGACGTATAGGAACGTAATAGTTACGTTCAGCGGCGGTATAATTTGCTTCTATGTCATATTTTTGTTGAAGATATGCACCTATTTCATTTTCCTCGCGGGCAGACAGAATCCTTGAATAGATCAGCACCTCGGCAATATCCCCATCCCAGACACGCCCGGCAAAGTCACGGTCAAGGGTCAGTTGACTAACAGTTACTTCTCCAACTGTTGCCAGCGATATAATTGAAAAGTCTGTCGGAACATTGGTCACCGTGCCATCTACAGGGTTACCATTGATTTTGGTAATGCCTTGCAAAACCTCACTGCTGGTGTAAGCATCAGACCACATCTGCCGCGGGTAACCACGGTGAAAAGCAGAACTATCTGCATGCCCCAGCAAACAGCGATTATTAGCTGTGGCATCAGCATTTTCTCTTACGACAAGAAAGACCATCCTTACATTGCTAATTTGTTCAAAGAGCATATAGTCATCGGAACCGTCAAAACTTACTACTGGCCTACCATTAAGTGCATTAATTTTGTAAAGTGGCTGCTTGGCAGACTGGATTTGGAAGGAATCACGGCCAACAATAGAAACATCCGGCCAGTTCGAAACACCCTGACCATCACTGACTCCTTCGATCTGATCTGCGGCCAGGGCCAGTTCAAGGCCATATTTTATCGGAACCGTTTGGCCTGGCAACTGCGCCGTCAACTTAATTATAATCAAAATAAACCATAAGGTGTATTTTATGTTTCCCATTGACATTATCTCCTTTAAGGCTTTATTTGCTCGATTTAGTCTAATTAGATCAAGAGTTATCTTTATTATCGGTCTGATTTACTGCCATATATAGTGTTTTTATTAGTACATTTTAGCCATATGCCCATAAGCTTCCTGACTTGTATCCATCATGCGCCAGATTGTAGAGGCGTTGCATGCAACGTCTTTTTACGGAAAATCCAGAGCAATCGCATACAATCTTACTTTTATTCTGGAATTATACCCAGTTCTGCTATGCTGACATAGGAGGAACCGCCAAATCCCGATTTCGCCACTAAACGTATATATTTAGCCTGATGCTTATAACCATAGGCGGCATTAGGGTTGGGGAATAAGACTTTTTTCAGTTTGTTATTATTTTCGAATTCGCCGGTGGCTAATGCTTTATCCCAGTCTTTGCCGTCAACACTAATATAAAATTCGTATGACTTTATTATGCCGTTCGCATTGCCATCCTGTCTTGGCAAATAGGTAAAGCCCTTAAGGTCAAATTGCCGGGAAAGTTCTATAGTTATTGAATGAGGATAATCATCTTTTTGAGGCGACCAGGCACTGTGCCAGAATGTCTTCGGGTCATTATCCAGACAGTAATAAGCCGGGTACCCAGACTGATGACTGTCTACCTCTACAACTTTTGCTCCACTCATAAATGAACGGTGACGGAAAAGTGACTTAACAAATTCTGTGCTAAGCTCTTGGTCTGGGTTGAATTTATCCGAGGCGGCATATCGCAGTATACAACTGCGAAGCTGACGGGCAACAATACGAGTGTCAAGGTCGCTTTCCAGGTCAAAAGAGCAGAACAGTAAACGTCCTTGGCCAACTTTAGCCTCAAATATATTATACAGTCTGCGATTGCGGGTGAAGCCATCTATCATCTGGCAAATAGGTTTTATTTCATGGGGAGCCTCGTCCATCACCACCGCCGAAGATTGCGTCAGCAGTTCCCACCATTGCCAGGAAGCATGGCTGTCAGTTGGAAAATCAGCGAAAACCGGGTGCTTCTGCCGACATATCATTCCTGTGGTTACCGGCTGATTAGGAAAATGCACCGGGCTCCAGAATACAGGAATAAAACGGCCCTGAACTCTGTCTTGCAGATCAGAATCTCGGGCAAAAATCACCACCGACTTACCATTCTGCAAGGCCACCAATGTCGTCTCATCTGGATAATGCGATACAATTACATTATTCTCGGAAGTGTCCTTAACCGGCGGATACACCCATATATCCCAGCTATTGACAAATTCGGTAGACATAACCCCAACGGTTATGGTAAGTTTTTTCGGACAGTTCACGGCAGTCAGAGATGCTTCGATCTCGCCGAGCGAAGTATTTTTACCGGTCTGTATATCTTTGTCAACAAAAGCACCTGATGCATAAAGTTCACCGTCAAGTCCGGCTATATTCCAATTGACCACTGCTCCTTTAATATCTTGCGGGCCGTAATGCATTATTTCCAGATGGGCTTTGAAAGTCTCATTTGTACTGTAGACATATTTGGGCATTCGCAACAGAGCTACTGTGGAATTACAGAAACGGCGGAAATATTCAGGTTCTACCACACCTTTGCTTTGCCAAAAGGCATTAAGTACACCCACCAGAGCGGTACCCTGGCCAGGAAAGTCATGCAGATCCAGCAACTGAAAACCACTTAGGCCGGGTGTACGCATAGCCATCTCAATATCTGCTTTGTAAAGCTCTAACGCCAGCTTAGAAGAATTAGACAGATAGTCCTCTGCCTGTGATAGAAGTCCCTTTTTCTCTAATTCATTTTTTATCGCTACCAGATTGTCTGGTCTCAGCACACCAGTGTATTTTTTAATTTCATCTATATCCGGAAAAACGGTATATTGACCAATTTCATGAGAGATTGCTGGCACAGGCATGCCTTCAAGGGCTACCCGAAAGTCAAAATCAGTTGCGGGCTTACGATCATTGAAAAAACCTTGTCCGCGAATCCATCCTTTCAAAGTCGCCTGCGAAACAAAGAAATCGTCGGCTGGTTCTGGCCAGCGACCATGTTCACCCTGAAAGGAAAACGTGGTGCAGCAATATAAATGTCGTGAGTCATGTTCGCGGTACTGACAAACCAGATCATTTAAAAATTCAAAATCTCCCTGTAATTCATTACCCATGGACATAAGACAAAAAGACGGATGATTACCATATTCTTTCAGAATACGATACCCCTCATCGCGGGCATATTTATCTCGCGGGCCATCCATACCTATATCTGATACCCACAATGGCAATTCTACCTGTAAGTAAAAACCTGCCTGATCTGCCGCCTGAAAAGCCGCTTGGGGCGGACACCAGGAGTGGAAACGCAAATGATTGAGCCCATAATCTTTGGCAGTGTTGAATATCTCCAGCCACTTCTCCACCTCAGTTGGGGGATGACCTGTTAATGGAAAAATACAACATTCCAGAGTACCACGAAGAAACACATCCCTGTCATTAACCTTCAAACGCCCTTTACTGGAACTAACTTCGCGCATACCTACACTTATCTGTTGCTTATCACTAAAATGATCCTTGTCTTGTTTGGCAACCATCGATACAGTGCGAACATGTAAAATAGGGTTGAATTCATCCCACATTTCAAATCCCTCGGCCATCACATGCTCCAGGCATACCTTGAACTGTTTTTCAATACCACTGAAGTTCACAAATTTTTCTTTATCGCCATCGACAAATACTTTCCCGCTTACTAACTGGCCTGTTTGGTTAGATACCAGCACTTCTAAATCAACTTTCCCAGCAGTTATATCAGGGAAAACCCTTATATTTTCAATGAAAACCTTATCATGAGCCTCAAACTCCATCTTACCAATAACACCATTCCAGATTATCTGTGTTTCATTTGTCCAGGCATGACCCATAGGCACACCATCGGCTTTAGGATAGCTCACATTGTACTTGCTGCGATTGTCAACCCTTATAGTCAATCGGTGTCGACCAGGCTTAATAGATTCTGGCAAAGTAAAATGATGTGGCGTAGTCAGGCTGTCCTGCATACCAATATATTTATCATCAATCCATACCTTCGATTCAAAGATAACACGTTCCAGTTGAAGCGTGATATGCTTACCATGCCAACCATCGGGTATAATGATTTCACGCTGATACCAGGCAGGGCCGACATAGTTATATTTTCGTTTCAGACGACGAAGTGTCTCATCGGTGAATTTAACTTCAGTTTCAGCAGCTAGCCCAATACCGTTTTCATCTAATGTACCCGGTAACCAACAAGTCTGACCGCCGGCAGAATCAAACCAACCATGATGGATACCTATATCATTAGGGTCCAGTCGACAATCCCAGCTGCCACATATATCCAAAGACAAATCATCGCAATAAGCTACAGAAAATAAAAACAACAATAAAAAAATAAATACTGAATATGTCTCATGTATTTTCATCAAAACACTCCGATATAATGGCTTATTTTGGGGTTCATGGTCGACAGCATAGAACAAAAGGCGACCCAGGTAAATGGGTCGCCTCTATTAATAAGTCAATAAGTGATATTACTGAGGATAATTCCCGTTTTCCAACCAGTTGTTGGCAAACATGGCAAAGTCCAGCAGGTTAACCTGACAGTCTGGGCTGCCTTGCGGACCAGTAATGTCTGCAACATTAGGATACAGACACAATACCTTATCGGGATCAGTAAGATCATTGTAAATATCCAACACCTGCGCTGGGCTGAGAGCGTAAGTGTAGATGCGAGCATCATCAATGAGCCCTTGATACAACGAAAGAGTATCGCCGGTAGGCTGTTCGGCACCAATAACCACGGGGTTGTCGGCCATCAAAGGATTAGCCGTCAGGGTAGTCTGATTTTCTAGCTCGCCGTCAACATAGATGGCAATCTGACCAGTCTGAGAATCATAGGTCGCAGTTACGAGGTGCCATTGATTGTCATTTACTTGAGATACACTGGAAATACCACCAGCGCCACGTAAATTAAAATTAGCATTTCCACTACCGTTAAGGACAAAAACATAGCCTTCCCAGTTATCAGACAGGTATCTGTCCTGCTTGCTGATTAAGCCTTGCCAGCCATTGGTATCATTTTTAACCCAACAACTAAGAGTCAAGCCTAGATGATAGAAATTGAAACTTTCTTCAGATTGTTCCACAACAACCATATTCGGGTCGCTGTCCAGCAGTATAGCCTGATTGTCATAGCCTGCTTCAAATACCGGATTAAGCCCATAGCTCGCTGTAAAATCATTACCTGAGGCGTCTGTAAAGTCATTATCCATCCTCCAGTGGCCAGCCAGACGTTCAACTTCCAGTAATGCCGCACGCGATAACATTGTGGTATCACTGTCATTATCAATAGTAGCGAAAACATATTTGCCAGCATCTTCCAGCCCAACCGTTTCGATAGTTAGTGAAGCCTCTGATGTGGTCTGCAATAGTATATCTGAAAGAGTATCAAGTTCTTTGTCCTGAGAAAGATACCAGTTGACAGTGATAGGTGAACCACTGGAAACAGACATTTCAAATAAAGCAGAATCACCCGGAGCCACTAAAATATCTGCAGGTTCGACAATAATAACAGGTGCTTCTTCGATAGTCTCAAAAGCCCATATTGGGCCTGGATACGTTGCAGTGTCATCTGGACCGGAACCATTAATGCTTTCCCTTACCTGCCAGTAATAAGTAGCACCATATTCCAACGCCTGGGCTAGATATGATTCTCTGGCAGCAGTTGCAGTAATCTCAATAGGTGTAACTCCAACGAAATTGGGGTCATCTTTCAGTATGTAAAGATAATGCTTGGTAACATCGCCATATACTGTCTCGGGGGCCTCTGGATCCATCATAGTATTCCATTCAAGCGTAACATCCACACCAACAGTGGAAGCCAGTCCCACAGCATCAATATTATCATCTGGATTCATGTCATTTCCCGGCAATGGATCATAGGGACCAGGTCCATAAACCCGTTCGATTGACACATGGTCAACCCCTAAGTTATTCCACCATCCAGGGGCCAAACCAAAACCAAGTTTACCATATACAAATTCCGAATTCTCAGCATCCATGGTACTAAAACTAATGCTATAATCAGTATAGCTTCCGGTAGCCGGAACCACATTTTCGGCGTGCATCTCAACCCAGGGCGTCCCGGAAGTGTCCGAAAAACTCATCGCTACATTGTCATCACCGCCAGACCAGCTGACCATTCGGGCTGTCAGGGTATAAGTAGCATTGTCATCTATGATAATATTTGTCCCACGCCACATATTAGTCCATTTTGCCGAGTTATTCCAGCTGTTCATCTGTATCTGTGCGCCGTTAATAACATAAACACCAGATCCGCTTTCAGAGCTCCAACTCCATCCATTCAGACTAGAACAATCATTTTCCCAGATCACCTCAGAATAACACATTCCAGCAATGGAAAAAACAACTGCCATTATCAGAGCTAATGTTCCTGATTTCATAAAAATTCTCCTTGTTAAAACATAAATTTAAAAACCAAAAATAACATTTTACTTTAATTTATCGCTGTCTTCTTCTTAATTGCCCAATAACTCCAAGGCCTAGAATCAGCAGACTTGCCGGTTCAGGCACTATCGAAACATGATCAATACCAAGATTATTCCACCAGCCTGGCGCGATACCAATTGCAAGAGTTCCGCCTATATGTTCGGAATTAAGGTCATTGACTGTCGAAATACTTAATGTATAATCATTGAAAGAGTCCGCAAGAGGATTAATAGATTCTTCTTTAATCGTCGCCCATGTACCATCGATAATGCTCTGGATCTTCAAAGTGACCGGAGCTTCGTTGGCAAAACTCTTCATATTAACTATCAGGTCATATTCAGTATCTGCTTCGATAGTGACATCGGTACCTCTCCACAGATTAGTCCATCCGGCATTACTACCATTATTGGCCCAGCTATTCATCTGTATGGTACCACCAGATAAATACACACCGATGCCATTGCCAGAACCGCTACTCCAGCCATCCATACTCGAACAATCATTTTCCCAGACGACTCCGCTATAACCTCTCGAAACCATCAACAAAACCAACATTAGAAAAACACTCAACTTCTTCATTTTTGTCTCCTTTAAAAAATTTAACTATAAAACTTATACACAAAAAAACATTTTCCTCTAACAAAGGAATATCTCCATAAACTGCTGTCAGGGGTTAATCTTAATATTAAAATTTGGCACATATTTCCTGTGCCACTTCAGTGTCCATAGTTCAGCCAACTCTACTTTGGCTGCATGACCATCGGCATAAGCCAGATTCGTAAACTTGCCATGCCGCTCTGTACATAAACGCTGCATTGAATTATTAAACCATTCACCAGAATCATATCTGCCATTATTATTACTATCCCAGCAAAAACCATCCATACGGCCAGGAACCGGTTCACTGCTGTCATATGGGCCCACATCAACCCAAAGCCCATCTGCAAAAACCGGAACATTCGAATTCATACAGCCTGTATTACGATAAGACAGCTGCCGATTAAACTGTGCTATATCTTGACCAACTTTCTCTGGGCTAAAATTATTATCCCAGCCACCTACCCAGACATTCAAAGCATAGCTACATTCCACCCTCTCAACATGGTAGCGATATTGATTGCGAGCCGTCCCTGGACTCACATTAGCGTTAAAACCCTGACTTGCGTCCCAGTCTTTTAGCGGTGCTTTTGTTGCTGGGCATTGCCCTGTAGGGATGACATTGTCAAGTTGAGACTGAGCTGTCATGCCCTGAGAACCCTGATCGCTCGAATGGTAACTGTCACCAAGATGTGGAGCCAGTTGCATAAACCAAAAATCAACACCACCAACTGATACCAAAGCCTGATTATCATTGGAAGCATAATAAGATTGTAAACCCGCCCCAAGTTGCCGGAGATTGCTCAGACATACCACCGCCTGAGCTGAACTCCTGGCTTTCTGCAAGGCTGGCATCAGAATGCTCACCAGTAATGCAATAATTGATATCACCACTAGTAGTTCAATCAATGTAAATGCCTTTGAAACTTTTTTTACCATTTCAACATCTCAATTATAACTTCAAAAATAGAATTCATCTGTCATTATCAAACATATTCACTTAACGCGATTCAAACTCCAGACAGGGCTCTGCAAAAAACGCCCTGTCAAAATAATTTTTATTGCCACTGTCGGTAACTACCAAAGTCAGAAACCTGTCGCCAGGTTCAAAAGAAACTTGAATTGGCATCGGCAAATCACCACTTTTGATGTGGTCTCGGTGAAATACACATCTGCCATCAACAAGTATAGAAACATCCAAAAGAGTAAAATGTTTATTTACGCCATAGTCAGGTATACCGCAAAGAGTATTAAAATACATCAGTTGTCGTTCTGGCATTACCTTACGTAGCTGTTCCAGGTCAAATGTAATACCTAGATTCGCGTGCATACTCAAGGCGGTTCTTATACCATCGCCATAAACCACGCCATTCATTGTCACCGGTGTATCTCCCTGTTGATTTTCTATCTGGTTCTTTGCACAAACATTGACTGGTTCCTCAAAAAACAATCCATTGGTGGCAATGAAACTATCATAAGATATACCACTGGAAGTGACAGTCACCAGCCCTTTTTGACCGTCAGGAACAAAAATACCATCGACAAAAGGATTATCCTCTACGCTGGTATATCCCGGGGATTTGCGGGCAGAGAGTGTTTTTTGTGAAATCACCGTACCGGTAATCGGGTCAATACCACAGCCAATCCCTCCAGAACCAAAACCATTTCCACCCCCAACAATATCTGCCAGGTCTATTTTCCACCCAGTTTGAAGCTGCCATTTGATATTTTTTGTATCCCGTACAAAAAGCGATGGCTGTCCCTTTGTGGGCCCCCCGACAAACTCCATAAGTGGACTAACCGTACCGGCTAGTCCGCATAATAGTCTTTGACCGCCACCGTGACGAATTGGATTGGAACCACACCGTAATTCTACTTCGCCTTTAAAAACATGCGCTTCAGTCTGTCCGGTCTTTTCTACCAAAACCCCAAACTCAGTGCCATAGTCTACAACTGTAGCTGAGGGTGTCCGTACGACAAATCCCTGGGCAGCCGGTGGCACAACAGAAGTAAGTTTACCTGAACGAAGATACAATTGATTGCTATGTTCTAATCGAAATTGAGCCGGAGCCTGAATCAGTACCTCAGCACCAGCATCTAAACGGATACGAACAAAACCCGATGCTAAGTTCAATATCGCATCTTTACTTGAGAGCCTATCATTAACACCTGGATGAAAGTTTTCATTATCCCAACGGGTTTGTATACTCTCAATGACAGTTCCCTGGCCCTGGCCTACCGATTGTGGGCTCATTATGTCATATGAAATAATTACCAGCATTGCCAATAATACGCCAAGAAATGCGTACAAATTAATTTGTGAGCTGGGTAGCCGGATTGGGCTCATCTTGCGCTTCCGCTCACGCACATCTGTAACTAATACCGGTTTAGTTTCAACTTTCGATACCGGAATCGGGATAGCTTTCGCCTTTTGCTCATAATCAGCGAAATCCTGCCACAATACCATATCAAAAGAAATTTCTGATGAACATGAATTATTATCATCATCAAATTCCGCTTCCAGTTTGATCTGGACAGCACTATAAGTGTTGACAAAATCACAATAACGACTTAGGTAATCGGGATTACTGAAAATTAATGCCTCCAGAGTATGTATTCTCTGGTCTGAAAGATTATTTTCCAGCAGGTCCAGCACCAGCAGGTCAAATTCATACTCGGGAATTGTCATGAAAACTCCTTTCCGCTGGCCAGTGTGCGATTTATACAACCACGCAACAATCCAAATATTCCAGATAGTCTCTTATAAACCAGTCGGGGTGAACAGCCCAGCCGTTGAGAAATCTCCGTAACAGTAATATTGTTTTTATAACGCATTAATAGCAATTTGCGCCGATCCGCCTGCAACTTTTTTATGCAGAGATCAAGAGCTTGAAGCCGTTCATGTAAATCGCTATCAATATCACCTGCCGATGCCGCTAGTTCCAAGTAGTTTTTTTCTTGAAATATCATACGGGTTTTACGGTTAGCCCTCAGGTATTCCAATGCCTTGTTGCGGGCAATTGCAATAGCCCAAGCTGTGAAATTCTCCCCATCCTGAAATGAATCAAGTTTTTCCCACATCGTGGTGGATACCTCTTGCATGACATCTTCCGTAGCGCTACGATTATGTAACAGTACCATTAAAAATGAATACAATCGCCCCTGAACTGTCGTGTAGAGACTAAAAAAACGTGAACTTTTTAAATCTTCATTAGTCATAGCGAAAACTCCAATAAAACGCCTGCCATACCAATAATATGACATAACTACCCAATAATTGCACAAAATCTTAATTTTACCGATACATTAAAATATCGTAAGTGACTTATATAAAGCATTTTAAGGAATATAAAAAAAATTATCTCAGTAACTATTACTATAACATATCGAGCAAAATCAGCTATATTAGCCAACCAAACTGAAATAACGCCGATAGCTACAAAATTCAAAAACTCATTGTTTTTCGCCGTTCCCCCTCTGTGCCAGAATGGGTGAGACAATTCCTTGTCATTAATTAGACTTGAGGGCGAGGATATATTTATTATGA
>JAEIOG010000126.1 GCA_016342495.1 Phycisphaerae bacterium | reverse complement strand
ACTACAGTGTAACTCATATCCCGCTATTTTGAAATATTTAGTTTTAGCCCCACCTCATATGGGATGGCTGTGGAATGGTATATATTATCTATTTCTGCCAATGCAAAAGCCGAAGCTTGGGCAGAATCATCATTGCTATCATTTGAAACAAACTGAAAGTAATTTACAGCACGATCATTCATCTCAAATTCTCCTTTGCTAATCTTTTCCAAAACATGTCGCTTAATGATTTGCTCTAATTCACTTGGAAAAGAACAATAATCTGGCTCCCAATTCATGACAGCCCGCATTTGTGATAATTTAAAATATTCACGATCAGGAGGTGAATTAATAAAATAATGGTTAATATTAATGATACTGTCAGCTCGTTTGGTTATTTTGTCAAGAAAAGGGTCTGTTTGTTTAGGCACGCAGCCATTGCAAAAAACAACAAACAATATTAGCACAACCTTGATATAATTCATAATTATCCTTTCGAAATAAATTACTGTACCTTAATAAATCGGGACAGTCACCTATTAATTTGTTCTAAAATAGGTGACTGTCCCCTATTTTTAAAGACAGTCGCTACCCGGCTTAGATTATTATTTGCGTAAGACAGGTATCACAAATAAGTTTCTGTCTATCAAGTCATTTTCTTCAACATACGCACCTGGAGCTCCTGCTAAAAACCAGATAGAAAATTTCTTTTCTTGAGCAATTCGCATAAGTTTCTCTTCCTGCTTCGAGCCATCGCCAAAACTCTCTTCCCATTCCGGCTCATATCGAAAAGGGACAGCCATTTTAAAATAATGCCAATAGCGATCTCTATTGCATCCATAACGCCGCAACAGAATCGAACGGTCTGGGAAAATATACATATTGGCTCCACTTGACCATTTACTAAGACATTCCAGTACATCCTCAAAGTCTCCGATATCCTCACCGTTTATGATGTAACGAGCATCTGGTGCATAGGAATATTTCTCGCCATCATAATTAATCCAGGTAAGCAATATGTCACCACGTTTAATAATCTGTTCAATCTTATCTGGACAACCAAATGGATAATATTTAGTCTTTAAATATGCTTGATTTTCATCAACAGCCTTTGTGGCTGGCATCCCAGATAGATATCTAATTTCTATCCCAAGCATAAATGTTACCTTAGCAAGCTCAAACTGCAACTGCTTTTCATAACGACGAAATGGAACTGCCCTCAGCCATAAAGCATTGAGATCATCTTTCGTACCTTCAAAGCTACTTTGTATAACAGTGTGATCAGGAAAAATATTTAGTAACTTAGCCTCACGGTTGGCTTTGATCACATCTATAGCTTTTGCAAAACCATCTTGCCCTTCACCTACAGCTTTTCCATTAACTATATAAAAAGCTTTCTCAGGATCTTCATTTTCTTCTCCGGAATAATTCTCCCAGGTTAAACAAATCGCATCACTGCTAAAAGTAGGCAGCGCACACCTGTTACCCATCCCCCCACACCCAACAAAAATACAGCATACCATCATTAAGCAAACATATAATACTCTAATCATTACTACACCCCTCTTACCTATTTCAAACCTAATAAATCGGGACAGTCACCTATTAATTTGTTCTAAAATAGGTGACTGTCCCCTATTTTCCAAAGAAATTTTATCAATACTCGGATGAAAAAAATTGTTAAATGAATCATCAGTTGTCAAACTATACCTAATATGAATATGAATTTTTTGCTCTTCGGTGCAATTTAAAGCAACTCTTGCTACATCATCTGAATTCGCACGAAGAGCATAACTATTAGACTTATACCTAAAAAAAATTTTAGTGCCATAACCATTGCACCCCTCAAATATTACAGAATTGCCTTCATTAATACCATCTAGGTGAGCTGGGAAAGTTGCATCAATTTTTCTTAATGGCATATATACAATCGAATAAACAGGTTTAACAGAATCATTATTTCGCAAAAAATTTGGTTTTAAATTTATAATTAAATAATAAGATAATACATAAAGGACCATTACGATTGATAAGCTAATTATTATGATTTTATTTTTTTTCAACATATAACACATCCCACTACTTCAAAAAATCTTATAAAACTAACTGAGAATTAAACATATTTGATATTATTCGCAAGGACATTCTTCATTACCAAGGTCCTCGTTATCATTTACTGGTGGAAGAGTGGCCTTTTTATAAATCGGGACAGTCACCTATTAATTTGTTCTAAAATAGGTGACTGTCCCCTATTTTTCGTCCCCTATTTTTCCCTATTTTTCCTATTTTTCGGCAAAAATTGAATTTATTTTGCAGATTTCAAATTGGCAAAGTATTCGCTGCGCTCATGAGAATTTTAAACAGCATGGGCAAAACAAGTTTTACCCATCCTACCTGGCTACCAAACCACAAACAAAAAAACAAGCCTTAACTTTAGAACCAGTTGCCAAATAGCCAATCAAAACCAATAAATTTCAATCAGCGTGTCGGCGACACAATACAATAAATTTATCATAAGTCAAAAGAACTATCAACAATGTCAAAGTAAAACATGGTAACGCAAATAAATTATTACGAAAGCTCATAAATTCCCCAATAATGTAATCGCCATAAAGAAAAAACACAATGACACCAAGAATCAACCTCCCAATAATATATGCGCAATATTTTAATCTATTCCAACGAATCTTCGCTGGCCATCCATTGTAAGCTAGTATCGACAAACAAATCGTCAATAACAACAAACTCATTCCAGGCCATACGCATGCATAAAATACTCCTGCAGCAATGGCAATTATCACAAATTTTCGTATTGTGTATTTTTCTCGAAAAGCAGTCAAAGCCAAGGCTAAAAAAAATGAATAAAATGTGAAAGCTAAACCACACAGAGTATCTGTATATGGATAATTAAAAGGATTATAGACAATAAGATACTGGTGTAAAACCAATGACATTAACAATAAAATCAAATTTGCGAGCAATCTATTATGCCCTAGCTGGGAGTAATTTTTTATACTAAGCATTTAATTTATTCCTTATTTATTTAAAGATTTACTCCAAAATATATCTTACATTTGCAACCGCCGCTAGTTCTAACATATGCTTTAAATGACACCAAAGCTCCTTCGACGGGTGGCAGCGGTTAATTTTTTAACCGATGGTTAAACCCCCATCACCTCGGTCATTCATCACGATCAATATCAATAGGATCATTTATCAATTTCCCCCATACAGCCACACTGGAATAATACCACCTCTGGCGATTCGACCAGCTAATTGCATGTTCTATCTTTCGACAAGAAATCCCTGTTTCGGTAACAGCCAAATGTTAACTCGTAAGCATGGCCAGCAAGGTTGAATCGTTTGAACTTTTTTGAATATCTGCCTTCGATCTTCATAAAACAATTGTAACTGGAATCAATGTGGCCGACAAGTGATATTATGGCATAAATGCTAACGATTTGTAAGTAAAATCTCCATCGGTTAACTAGTTAACCGCTGCCACCCGTCGGTTTCCTGATGCATTAGCACTTCATCGATATAGTTTCCATACAGGAACAATCTTTTCAGATCACCATTGGCAGCGGTTTCACTTATTACCTGCCAGTTGTTATTATAATAGAATAGAGTAGTATCTGTCAAGGACCCTGATGTATAATCTTTTTTGGCTATTCGACGCCCCAGGGCATCGTATCAAATTTCAAAACTATAAACAGCAAAAGCAAAAAGCGTTGAGTCAACTTCACCATCGGGCTGCTGCGCAGACCGCTGCCACCCCGTTGCCAGCGTGTGGACGACAAGAATCTATTCAGTGCCTGGGTGGGGATGAGACAAGGCATTCCTTGCCTCTACAATCTTGCCAAATCCCATGCAGTCATCAAATAATGAAGGGTGATGTCAATTTTAGCGTTCAGAGACTGGAAGCTGTGTGGCAATTTAAATTGCAACCATCATCAACGTTTTTTTCCTTAATTTTTTGAACAAAAATCAAGGTTAGCGGGTCGCTACCGCTCGCCGCTGTTTGTTGGCAGTATTGCGATACGGGCTCGCTGGGGTTTGTGGTTATAAATTTCTTTTGCGAAATTCGTTGGGGGGCATGCCGGTGAGTTTTTTGAATGTGCGATTGAAATAGCTCTGATTACTGAAGCCACAAATGAAACATATTTCTGTACAATTTTTATTTGTCGTCAATAATAAATGTTTAGCTCGTGAGATACGGATATTTCGCAAATAATCGATAACGGTTATGCCCATTTGCTCTTTGAATAGATGGCACAGGCGCGAAACACTAAAATGGGATGCCTGGGCAATCTGCTGGAGAGAAATGTCTTTGACACAATTTGTGAGCATAAAATCAATTGCCGGTTTAAGCCGGTCGGTTTTAGTCGCGGCCTGAAAATTGCTGACACAATCAATAAAATCATTGACCGCGGTATAAAACCAGGCACAAATATCTTCCTGGGTATCCAGACTGATAACCTTATTGATATAGCTGGCACTTTTGCTGAGTAGTTCATCAATGTTGGCACCACCTTCACTGGCGGCACGAGAAAGAATGGCCAATAGTTCAAGGAGTCTGACTTTCAGGATATTGACACTGCCGGGATGACTAAAAATAATCGTACCCAAAATAGAATCGATAGTCTCGCGTAAATGAATTTTGTCAGCAATGCGGACTTTTTCGATCAGTTTTTTTTCAGTTTGATAGGGATATTTACTGCCGGGTTGAGTTTGTTTGCTGTGATGGATGAATTCGCCTATTTTTGCCTGCTGTCGAGATTTTTCTCGTTGCCAGCGAATAATGCGCGGATCAAGATTAGTCATTTCGTAGAGCAGGATAAAAAGATATTCTGAAGCGGCATGAATAATTCGAGCCGATGAGATATTCAGTTCATTGGCGGCAGTATTAAGTTGCTTTTCGTTATATTCCAGACCAAAGAGTCTTTTTTTGACATCAGCAGCGGCAATATCTGTGAATTTGTCGGTGAAACAGCGGCCGAAGAATATACCACCTAAGGGCTCGTCGCCATCCATAATCGGTACACAGACTAAAACGATACCAGCATGACAAAAGCAGGTGTGAGACTGGCCACTTTCAAAAGCGATTCGCATTGAACGAAGTCGGTCCTGCAGGCAGCGATTACGGCCATCACGACTGCGGCGAACAATCTTGCAAAAATCCGGTTGGCAATCTTTGCTGGAACAATTTTCCTGGACATTGCCCTGAACATTTATGATTTCCAGAGGGAAATTATATTGTTTGCGGAATCTGGCTTCAATTTTGCGGAAGAGGCCACTATCAAAGATTTTGTTTAATATGTGGTTTTTTTGCATTTCATAGCCGATCAAAATAGCAAAATAGTTATATTTATTGGATTCATTGCAAATATTATAGCAAAATAAGACAATAAAATCGATTTAAATGTATGATAAAAAGCATATAAACAGATGAAAAAAACAGAGTAAAATCAGTATATTTTCAAAAAAAGTTAATAAAAATGACAATATCGGGGTGATTATTGAAGTTTTTAGGGGGTAGCTGACGATGTTATTAGTGAGTTTTCTCCCCTCCGGAAAACATCGAGAGGCTTCGGCAGCTCGATGTTTTCTACTTTTAAAGCAGATATTATTGGCCAATAATTTTTATCAGAATTCTTTTGCGGCGTTTGCCATCAAATTCATAATAGAAGATATGCTCCCAGGGGCCCAGGTGGAGTTTGCCTTCGGTGATGGCGACGACGACCTCACGACCCATAATCTGGCGTTTCATATGGCCATCGGCATTATCTTCAAAGCCATTGTGCTTATATTGGCTATGTGGTTTTTCGGGGGCGAGTTTTTCCAGCCACACTTCATAATCGTGATGCAGTCCGGATTCATTGTCATTAATAAAAACCGAAGCGGTGATATGCATGGCATTAACCAGCACCAGGCCATCCCGGATGCCGCTATCCTGAACCAGTCTTTCGACTTCATTATGAATTGAAACGATTGCGCGGCGGGCGGGAATATCCACCCAAAGTTCTTTAGTTAATGATTTCATATTAATTTTCCTTAAAGAATCTTACCAAAGTTTTATAATATTAACATCTGAATCTGGATTTTTAAATGGTCCAGGATAGGGATTATTAATATCTCTTTTTTTCCCGAAATAATCGGTATCAATATAATATGGTGAGCCATCGGGCTGGACATAAGACAGATTTGGTATTTTTGCCTTTGGCAGCAGCTCTGTGGTTACCAATTTTCTCGTTTGTTTTTGAGACCAGGTTTTGTCCAGATTAATATGCAGGAAAGTGCCATCATCTTCTTCGAGCAACTTGATAGCGGGATCAAACTGAGTTAGCACAATCGGGCTTACCTCATGCTTTGACGGTTTAGCGTTGTTTACAAAGACATTGCCGTGCATGAAAACTGGTAATTTGGTTCTATCATAAGCTTCGAGCCCAAAGTTTACAAATATATTATTATAGAATCTTTCATCGCCACTGGGGTTAGGGGCTAAGCCGGCCATTTCGGTTGAATGCTCTTTGAGATGGGGTGTTAGTCGCCCTTCGCCAACAATAACGCGCACCCTGCCAGCAAACAAATTATGAACATAAGCGGCACCTTGAGAATTAACTAATAAGGCATTTGGAGAAAGGAAAAGATTGTTGTCGATTAAAAATGGTCCATGATTGACTTCAACAAATAAATCTTCGCTGGGGCCATTGTCGTGGAGTAGATTACGGGTTACGCGTGTACCTTGAGCCATCCAGTCGAGCCAGATACCGCGATTCGTGCGATAGATGTGATTATTGCTGATGATAGTATCGACGGCGCCGTGGAACTTGATGCCAGCCTGTTCGGCACCGGTGAAAAGTTGACGAATATGAATATCGTGGATGGTATTACCGGTAATCGTACAGAAGATTGGGCCAAGACTACCAACTATGCCAGCCTGCTGGCAATGGGAAATATGATTATTACGGACGATATGGCTACCGATATTTTCTTTTGACCAGCCTCTTTCCAAACCCCGCTGGATGGTTTTAACGTAGCCTTCGGCAGAATTAGCGGAGGTATTGTCCCATTTATCACCATGTTTGCCGAGGGTAAGGCCAACACAGGTCGAATAGCGGATGGTATTATTTTCGATTATCCAGCCTTTGCTCCAATTTGTTCCTATCAGGCCAATCTGCTGGGCAGTAGGCGGTGACCAGGGGGTGGCGGCATGTTCCAGAGTAAAACCTGAAACAGTTAAATAATTTATGCCGGTCTTTTCCGGGTAGAAAACAGATTGACGGACATTAATTTCAACCAGTTCTTCATTGGGATTAACATCTTTGAATTGTGCCCAGATCGTGGTGCTATTATCATCTGCTTGCTGCTGTTCGGGAATGAATTTGAAAACCAGACAGATATTTTTTTTGCCACTGAGGGCTTTGGTTTGCATATTGACGGTTTTCCAGCTTTGCCAGCCACCTGTATTATTAACAATACAGGAACCGAGTAATTGCCCTTGGGGGTCATTGGATCGTAATTCAACTAAACCACCTTCGGTATCAGAAGCGATGCGTAAAGCGATGGCATTAGTATTTTTGCCAAAGTCGACATTTTCATATTTAACCCAATCACCAGAGTCGATCCAGCCTATGCATTGGCCACCTTCGGAACAAACCGCATTATTAATTCCCTGTTGCGATTTATAACTAATGGCGGGGACTTTACTGGTTGCTACATTAAACCAGGCTAGATTCAGGAGATATCCGGTTTGTTGTCTGTTGCAGAACCAGAGAGGTTCTTGGGAAACAGGCTGCATGACATCACTTAATTTTGCCGCTTCGGTGAGCCAATGGCCATTGAGATATACCGCGCCGGTGTGATGCTGGCGTCCTTTGGGATTGAACCAGTCGCCGTTGATAAGATCATCATAGGGATTGAAACTGCCAAAGAAAGATTTGGGGATAGTTACTTTCCAGGTATCGCCGGAGACTTTTTCCCAGCCTTTAATGATTTCGGAACCTTTGATAATGACCTTGTGGCCCTGGGCAGAACGATAGGTAATGCGGCTAGTATCGGAAGTGCCGCCACGAGGAGGGGTTATTCTTTCACGATAAGTGCCCTGATAGACAGTTATCACATCACCGGGCTGGGCGACATCAGATGCGGCAGAAATGGTTTTAAAAGGCTTAGATTCTGAACCATCATTGGCATCATTTCCTTGTAAAGAAACATGGTATTGTTTGGCTATCGCCGGAGAAGAAGCAAAGATAAGTGCAAACAATAATTTAAACATTGAAATTTTAAGATTCATAATAATCCTCTTTCTGGTTTTTCATAAATTATCGTAATCATTGTAACATTTTAGCGGCCGGGAGCAACCGATGATTATTAGTAAGAAATAAGGTTTTTTACTTGGCTGGGGCACTGTGGGGACAAGCTGGAATCTTATCCTACATATGGTTAAATGTTACTAATAATTATACAAGTGATGCTAAAAAACTAAGCCAGGCTTCGTAGGCCTGGTGATATTTTTGGGTGTTATTGGTATCAGGTTCGATTTTTTCCAGACATTCAAGACCAGCGAAAGCTTCGGTTTGGTTTTTATAAAGTCCTATGCCAAGGCCAGCGCCACGGGCGGCACCTTGTGAGCCATCGGTATTGTAAAGTTCGACGGTTGAATTGGTTATGGTAGAAAAAGTTTCAGCGAAAACGGGGCTGAGGAACATATTAGCTTTGCCAGCGCGAACGGTATTAACTTCGACACCATTGGATTTCATGATATTAACGCCATAGTTCAGGGCAAAGGCGATGCCTTCCTGGGCGGCTCTGAAGATATGTTTTTGGGAATGGATATTAAAGTTCAGGGAATTGAAAGAGCCACCAATATTTTGATTGTTCAGACTCCTTTCAGCACCATTGCCATAGGGCAGGATCGTCAAGCCATCAGAGCCAATATCAACGGTGGAGGCAAGCTGATTCATTTCTGGGTAGTCCAGGCCATTGGCGATATTATGTTTGACCCAGCTGTTAAGGATGCCGCTGCCATTGATGCAGAGAAGCGTGCCAAAGCTGGGGTTTTGCTGGGTATTATTGACATGGATGAAAGTATTGACACGGGATTGCTGGTCGTATTGGAGTTTATTGGTAATACCATAGACGACCGCGGAAGTACCGGCGGTAGCTGCTATCTGGCCGGGATTCATCACGCCAAGGGAAAGAGCGTTATTGGGCTGGTCGCCTGCGCGATATGAAACCGGGGTGTCGGCTTTTATGCCCAGTTCGGCGGCGATATCGGAGGAAACCTGACCATGAACTTCAAAGGTGTCATAAACTGTAGGAATGATATTATTATCAAAACCAAAATAATTCATAACCTTTTCGGACAGGCATGATTGTTGGAAATTCCAAAATATGCCTTCGGAAAGTCCTGATTTAGTGGTGGCGATCTGTCCGGTGAGTTTATAGCCTATATAATCGCCGGGCAGCATGATTTTATGGATTTTTTTGTAGATATCCGGTTCGTTTTCTTTGACCCAGCCCAGTTTGGCAGCGGTAAAATTGCCAACCTGATTGAGTGATTCAGCCAGGATGGTTTCTGTGCCAATGGTTTCGGTTGCCTTATTGCCAATTTCCACGGCTCTGCTATCGCACCAGATAATTGATGGACGCAAAACCTGGCCAGCTTTGTCCAGACATACCAGGCCATGCATCTGGTAGGAAATGCCGATGGCTTTGATATCATGGCCATCAATTTTTGAATCGTTCAAAAGGATTTTGGTAGCAGATTTGAGATTGTCCCACCAGTTATTAGGGTTTTGCTCTGCCCAGCCGGGTTGAGGCGAGATAATAGGCATTTCCCTGGGCGGATATGAAGCTGAAGCAATCACTTTGCCAGTGTCAGCATCCAGAAGAGTTGCTTTAATTGATGATGTGCCGCAATCATAACCTAAAAGATACATGGCATGTCCTTTGAAAAGTGAAGAATGGTAACATTTTAGCTAAGTGGAGCAATGTGCGATAATTGACCAACAAGCAACAGTCAACGGCAGCGACCCACTAATTTATGCCTAAAACACTATTATTGCAAAAGTAAAATAAATTTTCAGTCTATCCTTAATTCATTAGCCGTTGGCAACAAGACAAGCAGGATGCTTGTCCTACTTATGGGTAAAAGATTAGCGGGTCGCTGGTGCTTCCCGCTGTTTTTTGGTTTTTATTTAGATATAAGTATTTAAGATATTTTCGAGCATTTCCTGATGGCCACTTTGGACTATTGGTTCGCCATTTTCAATAGTGAATTTTTCCAGGGCATCGAAATCCATCTTACCGGTTTCAATTTTTTGGCCAAGGTCTTTATCCCACCCGGCGTAGCGCTGGGTAATTATGTTTTCGAAGACACCATCTTCCTGAAGCTTTGCGGCAATTTTCAGGCCACGGGCAAAGGCATCCATGCCACCGATATGAGCGTGGAAGAGGTCAGTTATGTCAGTAGAAGCTCTGCGGAGTTTGGCGTCGAAATTCAGGCCACCAGTTGTAAGGCCACCATGTTTGAGGACGGTATACATAGCCATAGTTGTATCATAGATATTGGTTGGGAACTGGTCGGTATCCCAGCCGAGCATTTCATCGCCACGGTTGGCATCGATTGAGCCGAGTGCACCATTGATAGCGGACATTTCCAATTCATGCTGGAATGTGTGACCAGCAAGGGTGGCATGGTTAGCTTCGATATTCAATTTGAAATCATTGATCAGGTCATATTTACGTAAGAAAGCCAGGCAATTGCCAGCATCAAAATCATATTGATGTTTGGTTGGTTCTTTGGGTTTAGGCTCGATATAGAACTGGCCAGTGAAACCGATTTTATTTTTGTGGTCAACAGCCATCTTCATGAGCATAGCTAAATGATCCAGTTCGCGGCCCATGTTGGTATTTAAGAGAGTTTCATAGCCTTCACGGCCACCCCAGAAGACATAGCCCAGGCCACCAAGTTCTTTGGTGACTTCGATAGCCTTTTTGATCTGGCTGGCGGCATAAGCGAAAACTTCAGGGCTGGGGTTGGTGCCAGCGCCATTCATAAAACGCGGATTGCTAAAGGCATTGGTAGTGCCCCACAATAACTGCATACCATTATCACTTTGTAGTTTTTTGGCGATGGCTACAATTTTATCAAGACGGGCATTGGTTTCGGTGAGGTTATCGGCTTCGGGAGCGATATCACGGTCATGGAAACACCAGAATTTCACGCCCAACTTGGTGAAAAATTCAAAAGCGGCATACAAAGTTTCTTCGGCCTGGACCATAGGATCACTGGCAGAAGCAAAATCACGGACGATGGTGCCGGGGCCAAATGGGTCAGAGCCGGTACCTTTGAAGGTATGCCAATAACAAACGGCAAAACGGAGATGGTCGGCCATGGTTTTGCCCATTACGATTTCATCTGGGTTATAAAATTTGAATGATAAAGGTTTTTTGGAGTCTTTGCCTTCATATTTGATTTTTTCGATATTGGGGAAATATGTTTTCATTTTGGGTTCCTGACTATAAATAAGAGTTAAAAGTAAAAACAGGTGT
Source organism: Phycisphaerae bacterium (assembly GCA_016342495.1). Taxonomy (GTDB): domain Bacteria; phylum Planctomycetota; class Phycisphaerae; order Sedimentisphaerales; family SM23-30; genus JAEIOG01. The sequence continues at coordinate 2,391 of JAEIOG010000126.1, read as the reverse complement.
CGCTTTGCGACGATATTTTATCAGCATGGGCAGAGCCCATCCTACCTTGCTATTAGTTTATATCATGTCAGGGGTTAGTGGAAATCCATTTTGCGTATATTTACATCCATTTTGCGAACTTTTGTATTTGTCGAGCCTGGATTTTATGGTATAATCGCATCATGGCAATACCAAAAGTTTCGCTGATAATTGATACCAACAGGCAATCCGACAGGGATTTCTTAAAGGGGATAACCCGCTATTCAGTCAATAACGGGCCATGGGAATTTGTCTTTAATCCGCAAAAATATCTCAGCATCAGTCCAGATTGGCAATCACATAAAACCAGCGATGGTTTCATTGTTCGTGGCTTTGAAAACCTGGCCCAGGTAAAAAAGTTTCGCAAACCGATAATCGTCAGTGGGATAAAAAAAGAGACTAATAAGAATATCACGACTGTCATAACCGACTCTGAGACAATTGGGATTATGGGGGCTGAATATCTTAAAAGTCTTGGTCTGAAAAATTTTGCTTTTTGTGGTTTTACTAAAATTGAATGGTCAAGATTGAGACAAAAAAGCTTTGCTGATTATTTTTCCCGGACAAATTTTATGTGTTATAAACATAATCTTGAAAGCAAAGGCAAACTGACAGCCTGGCTAGAAAAACTGCCAAGACCCATCGGAATAATGGCCTGCAATGACGACTGCGCGATGCAGATACTTGAATCGGCCAAATCACTGGATATTAAGATTCCAGAGCAAATCGCTATATTGGGGGTAGACAATGATGAGTTGGTTTGCAGTTTAACCGGGCCACCACTATCAAGTATTGATATTAATTTTGAAAAAAGCGGCTATGAAGCAGCTATGCTTTTGGCGGACATGATGCAAAACAATCAGCAGGTTATAACAGAAATCAAGGTTGAGCCTATCGCTGTAATTGAAAGAGAATCAACAAATATCCTTTCAATACAAAATGAGACGATAGCTGAGGCATTGCGATACATAAGGGATAATTACAAAACCGATATCGGGGTTAATGATGTCGCCAGAAGTTTAGAGCTTTCCCGCAGAGCTTTGGAAAAGCAATTCAGCAAACATCTGGGCAGAACGATTTATTCTGAGATCAGAAGCCAAAGGATTAATCACATAGCCAGACTGCTTATCGAAACCAATCTGACTGTTTCTGAGATTATGGGCACATTGCAATACAGCTCTCCTGAGCATATCGCCCGGCAGTTCAGCTGCGAAAAAGGCTTAAGCCCTATCAAATTCAGGAAACAGCATTCGCGGATATCTTATTAACTTATAGCAAAAAATAGATGCGATTTGCGACGATATTTCACCCACATGGGTATAGCCAACCCTACCTGACTTTGCGTAGACCAAGGGGCCGCTTTTGGCGGACCCTTGCCACCCGTCGATCAATAAAAAAACCATCCTGAACAAATCCAGAATGGCTTTTGATGAATTTTAGAATACCAGTATATATTATCTTAGACCACCATAAGCACGGTCCAGCCACAAGACATCTGGATTATCTTGACTAGCGATAGTATTACTCATTTGCCCTTTTGTGAATTCAAGAGTTTTTTTATCTTCCCAAGTATGCACTTCAGCGTGGCCATCAGCAAAGCTGATTGTATTGCGGTCATTATGCCAGAAGGCAATGCCATCCCATAAAGAAGGAGTATTACTGCTACTAGAAGCATTAAAAACCCATGAGCCATAATTGGCCCATTGGCCCGTTTGCCCTTGGGCGGCATAACGAGTATAAGGGTCTTCTTCCATAAAAACTAATTTTCCAGCTGGGGATTTGATTTGAGAATTCTTGATATAGGCTTCTCTGCGATTGTGACCTGGCTGGGCATCTTCACCCCGCATCATACCACTGATAGAATAAGTTCGATGGAAATTATATGGCCTGGGGTTCTTGTTTTCACTTTTATCGCCTGGACAATGATAAACTTCAGGGTCTGATAAAAATTGCCATAATTGGCCAGTTCGATAGCCATTGAAACGTTGCTCTCTGGTGATATTTACGCTTGCCTGGAGATAAGTACCGCTATCATCTTTAGGCATATTACACCAGGCATCTTCAGTTCCGACCCAACCATTATAGTTATAAGCCCCACTTACCGTTCCGCCAACAAGTTTGCCACCATTTTCATCCGACCACATTGTCCAGGCAAGAATCAACGATTTTTGATTTCCCAGACAAACTGCGCCATAGGCCTTTTGTCTGGCCTGGCCGAGGACGGGCATTAAAATCGAAACTAATAAAGCAATAATAGAAATTACAACCAATAATTCAATGAGAGTAAAACCTTTTCTTCCCTCTGTGCCAGAATGGGTGAGACAATTCCTTGTCATTAATTAGACTTGAGGGCGAGGATATATTTATTATGAT
>JAEIOG010000125.1 GCA_016342495.1 Phycisphaerae bacterium | reverse complement strand
ACCACAAGAAAAGAGCCTTTTTCGCTCCATAAAAGCAGCTCAACGCCTATTCCACAGATTTATGGGATGGTTGTGATTCTATTTATAAGCTTTGAACTGATTTACTATTTTCACCAATCAGCTATAAACCTAAGTAAACTTTATAAACAATCTCGCCGTTCATAATATATGGCTGAAAATGATGAAAATTATTCTGCTTATTTAACAGCAAATTTAGAAGAATATAAAGGAAAATGGATTATACTCTGCGATGAACACGTAATTGCCTCAGGTGATGACATTAAAGATATTGTCAAGAAAGCTCAAACCGAATGCCCCCATAAAAAATTTCTTCTTGCCAGAGTACCAGAGGAAGGCACAATGATTCTTTAAAATGGGCCTGATATATCATTACAAACTGCTGCCAGGCAAAAAAGGCTCACAAATCAAAACTCCTTCCATTCCTGTATTCTTTAAAGGAAATTCTTCGCTAAAAATGAACACAATTGCATTAGTAGATTCAGGAGCAGATTGTTCAGTGATCCCCAAAGGATTGGCAGATATACTAAATCTGGATATGACAGGACCAAAACAAGATTCATATGGATTTGGAGGAAAAATTAAATGCATTGAATCAAACGTCAATATCACACTAAAACAAAATCACGAAAAATATGAATTTAAAATACCCGTTCTTATTAGTTCAAATGATTCCTGTCCAATCATTTTAGGTAGAAACAAATTCTTTGACAAATTTAAAATTACATTTGACAGCAAACATCAGAAATTAATCCTAAAAAGCAATAACTAATACTCAAAGTGTAAAACTAATAAATTCTTGAAAAACTTTATTAATTCGCACTGTATCAACTTGCATAAAATAATCTACTTTTTTATATTTACAATCCAATAAACCTGCATACATTAATGGTTTAATAATCCGGTAATCGATTTGGGTACTTACTGGAACATATCGCTCGGCAATTTCTTCGCAATACTCAACAATAGCGGGCAATGCTAGCTTTTTATAGATTTTTTCAAATCTTATTTCTTTTTTTGCAAGAAGGCTTAACTGAAAAATTGAAAATACCATTGTTGCTTGAAAATCATCAAGTTCCGATAAATGGTCAAAGCCTACCATGCTGAATTTTCTGAAAAATGCTAAAAATAACTGAGGGTATAATTTCCCGGCATTTTCTGGACTGAGTAAATTTTGAGCTTTTCTGGTTACAATAAATTTATTTTTCTGTTTTCTGATGAGCCCTGCATAATAACATATTTGCCTTGTTCGCCAAATATCAAAAACATCAAGTTCATTGATTACTTTGTTGTATTTGAATATTGAGCTAAAAGTCTCTTCGTCAATCATAAAATCGTCCAGCATGGCTTTTACTGCTTTTCGATTTAAGTTTCCTTTTGCTGTTACAGTGGGAGACTCTTTAAGGTCAATTAAGGTTTTAAGTAAAGTTATTGCATTATGGTATAGTGGGATGCCTTTGACTTCCTCAAAGGATAGATTATGGCTAAGCTTCATTGAACATTCTGGATTATCCCATTCTGTATACAGAAGTTTATGTGCTTGAGCAGGTGTAAATCCTCCAAGTTCCGGGTCAGGAATATTATTTTGTTTTTCCATAAAAGAGTTGGTAAATTCCTGTAAATCTTCCAGGCTTCCAAATTCTCTTTCTGCCATCTGCTCAGAGATTTGACGAGTAAGGTAATTTGGAGAAAGCTTCTTGAAAATCTGACTAAGAATATCTGCTTCATCTGGATTGAGGACTTTAGTTAAACAGACATCAACTATTAGTCGAAGATTATGAGCTTGCTGTTTAGTCAAGATTAGCATGCCATTTGTTGCTGAAAATAATTTTCGCAAAATCTCATCATCAATCAGACCACTACAATGATGCATCAGGATAGCCAGCTCTTTTGGAGATAGATTAAGGTTTTGTGTTTTCTCTGAATCAAAATTTACCATGATTATTACCTCTGTATTTTTAAGATTATACCAAGGGATAAATGAATTGAAAATAAAATTTAATAATGATATTTTCCATCTATAAAAGCATTAACTAGTAGGAAAGAAGCTTAATATTCAAAACTGTATTTTGAGCAACCTGGCCCTTGTTAATAAAATGAGAGGTTTTGTAAATGATTTTATTGAGTACAATCAGTATTGGAACCCGGCATTGTATGCTGCATTCTAGCGTTCATGCTCGTATCGTCAGAGTCACTGGATATTTTACCTTAATTATAACTAAATCTTCTTTCGTAATCCTTGTGGCTCATCCATTCAAGGATAATTGATACGATACATATTTGGCCGTTAGCAACCGAATAGATTAGCCTCCAGCTTTTGGGCAAATCGTATTTCCATAAATTGTCAATACCGTATTTATTGATATATATCTTCGGAATTAGTTTTTTTGGGATTTGAATACCACAAAAAGCATTACCTTCTAAATCCTCAAAGGCTCGCATTATCCATCTGTACAATTGTTTATCTTCGGTTTTAGACTTCTTTAAATCTTGTAAGGCTTTTCTGACTCTCTCATCGGAGAATTTGATTTCTGATTTCATTTTCGCCAGCTTAGATTCGGTTTAGATAAATATTTCCTAGCTAATTCAGGATTCCAAATCCAGCAGATTTTGCCGTTGCTATCTACAGCAATTTTACCAGATTCTTGAAGATAATCGAAAATAACACAAAAGGTTTGATATATCATTTTCTTAGGCAGATTTTGCCAAAGAGTTTTTTTCTTATATTCACCTGGATTGTCACGAATAAACTCTTCGACCATCAAAATGGTGTCAAGTTGTGGATAATGCAAGATATTCTTTCGAGCGATTAACGTTTCCATGGTTATATTAGTTTGTATAACTATTTAAGTTTTACGATATCCTGAAGTGGCCAGCGACATTTTGCCAGACGCTACGCTGTTAAACCGGCCCAACAAGCGATGCACTTTTCACCGGTGTTTCGCACTCAGATGATTATTTGTGCAGCAAGCGTATTTTTATCAAAATATTGACAAATACCATATTCTCTTAAAAAAATTACTGAAATTCCAATTTTAATGAAAATTTCAATTAAATCTTACTTACTTTTTTAAACTGCTATTTTCATCTCTCCAAGCATGATTTTGTATAGATTTTCAAGATATTTAAGCTAAAAATAGAAATTTTAAAAAATTTCTGATTATTCTGTTAACCTTTTCTGAAAACCTGCACTATATATAAATAGGCTTAAAATAATATCAAAATTATTGGCTAAATAGATATATATTTTATGGATATGGGCTTTTATTTTACTTGTATAGCAAATTAATATTGATTAGTATTGCTATATGATTCGTAAAAACTGTACAAAAAGCGAGCTGACAATTGCATTTTACTGGTATTGTATGATACCCTTCGCACAAACGTTCGGCCAGCCAATAAACCTGTCCGACAAGTTGGATAATAATTATGAATAATCTCCCTGCAGAATTGGATGAAAAAATTATTGCAGAACAGCATCCAGACCTTTACAGCAGTCTTATTCCGTTGCTGCAAAGAAGTGAACCAGATAGTTTGGACGCATTTCTTGAAACTGCTAGTTGTAATGTGGCCATAGAGAATACTCGTACACAAGCTCATTGCCATTTTATTGCACTTGACGGAAATAAGAGACCACGAGTGAAAGATTTTGCTCGTTTTCTTGGGAATAAAATTACAGATTTCGCAATTCCACGTAATGAAATTCAACGAGCACTCAATGATTCAATAAGACTAAATTCTGCTTCGCCAATAGCTGAGATAAATACTAAAGCACGAAAACTTTTTACACGATTGCCGAATAGCGGCGAAGGTGGAGAGGTTATCCTTTCAGTCTTAGCGGAAACTTTTCTAAGCTTGCCACAGATATTTACTAAAATGGTTTTGAAGACAAACACCCAAATGCATATTCATGGAAGCGATGGTATACATATTAGTGTGAATGAATCTAATGGAAATCTCGCATTGTATTGGGGTGAATCAAAGCTTTATGGTGATCCAGCTGCCGCAGTTAGAGAGTGCTTTGCTAGTCTTGCACCATTTCTTAATGACACAGGCGGAAGCGATGGAACTCAAGAACGAGATTTGCAACTTATGCGTGAAGGACTCGCCCTAAATGATGCGCAACTGGAAAATGCTTTAAAGCAGTACCTAGATCCAAATAATCCTTTATTTAAACAATTAGAATATCGAGGCTTGTGTTTGGTTGGTTGTGATACTGATAAATATCCAACACAAGCAAATTCTACAGAAATGGAATTATTAAAACAGAATATCGTGGATTTCTTCGAAAGTCGCAAAAAACATATAGGAGACCGAATAGTTGAAGAAACAATTCATTGCTTTGATATACAAATGTTCTTTCTTCCTTTCCCAAGTGTCGATGAATTCCGTACAGCATTCCGTAGCGAGTTAGGACTTACCAATGAGCAAAGCTGAACTACAAAACTGGCTATTAAATAACTCTGGTTTTAATATAAGGTACAATAATTTAACTATTGATTCAGTTGCTAATCAATTTGCAAATTTAGAAAGGGAATGTCCCGAATTACAAGAATCTCATGATTGGAACTACTTATTATTGTGCGCAAGCTTACTTGCGCAATCTGAAACTGAACAATGCCAAAAGACAGCTCTTAGAATTGCACAATATTGTCTCGAATGCGGAGAAGCATCTACAACGGAGAAACATGGCGCTGCAATTATTTTGGATTCTCTTGCAAATAAACAAACAATTTATTTGGCAGAACAGCGAGAGTTTATCCAGACAAATTATGCTGACCGAATACCTTTTCCACTCTTTCAAGAATGGACTAGGCGTTCACTTGAAAATACAATAACTTTATCTAATTCTACAAAACTGGAAATTAACAGATTTCAACATCGGTTTTGGGACAGTGTTAAAGTGAATGATTGGGTAAGTGTTTCTGCTCCAACATCAGCGGGAAAATCATTTATCGTTGGCCAATGGATGTCTGAATATATAAGACTTAATCCTCAAGCTACAATCGTGTATATAGTGCCAACTCGTGCGCTTATCCAACAGGTACAGAGGGATATAGAGAGCAATCTTAAAACTGATAATGTTGAGAATGTATCGGTTGAAACTCTTCCTTTGCAGACCTCGCTCAAAGAAGGGCAAGCCAATGTATTTGTTTTTACTCAAGAGCGATTGCATGTACTTCTTGCAGCATTTAATAATAATATATCTATTGATCTCATGATTGTTGATGAGGCACAAAAGATAGGTGATAATTATCGTGGTGTTCTTTTGCAACAAGCTATCGAAGCTGTTGTTTGTCGAAATGAAAGATGTAAAATCATATACGCTAGCCCTATGACAGCCAATCCGCAGATTTTATTAGATGATTCTCCAGAAAATATTTCATCTAAGGCAATATTGAGTGAAGATATAATGGTAAATCAAAATCTCATATGGGCATCTCAAGTGCCTAGACAGCCCAAGCTTTGGAATATTGAAGTAATCCTAGAAGATAATCCTACCAAACTGGGCCTTATAAAACTACAATCTAGTCCGGTAACTACAGGGAAACGCTTACCATTTATTGCTCATTCCTTAAGTAACCCTAATGGAGGAAACGTTGTTTATGCTAATGGTGCAGCAGATGCTGAAAAAATGGCAAAACTGCTATATGATTTAGTCGGGGATGATTCTGATATATTAACTTGTCAAGATATTGACAATTTAATTGATCTTATAAATAAAACTGTTCACCCAGATTATTCATTAATTAATGTTCTTCGCCGCGGAATTGCTTTTCATTATGGCAACATGCCTCTTTTAATACGAATGGAAATTGAAAGACTTTTTTCTATTAACACAATCAAATATCTAGTTTGCACTTCTACTTTGATTGAGGGTGTTAATATGCCTTGCCAAAGCATCTTTGTTCGTGGGCCTCAAAAAGGACATAACAAACCTATGAATCCAAGTGATTTTTGGAACCTTGCTGGTCGTGCTGGACGATTAGGAAAAGAATTTCAAGGAAATGTTATTTGTATTGATGCTACAAAAGAGAATGTGTGGAAAGAATATATACCAAAGTCTCGAACTAAATTTAGGATATCAAGAACCTCTGACGAAGTTTTGTCTAACAGTAGCGAGCTTTTGGCATTTATAGATAGAGATAATCCACGCAGTGAAAATCCAGAAGAGCGAAGGTTGGAATATGTGTTTTCATATTTAGTATCTTCATTTATTCGCAATGGTGACTTAAACTCATCGCCTTGGGCTCGTCGATATCCCACAGAGCAAATTGAAAACTTAAACGACAAAGTCAGTAGAGCATTGTGTAACATTGAAATAACGGAAGAGATAATTCTACGAAATCCTGGGATTAGTCCTGTAGCAATGCATGAACTTTTGAAATACTTCAATGATAGGACAATTGAGCAAGCTAGATCAGTAGAAGAACTTATTCCTATTCCAGCTGAAAGCGATGATGCCTTTGAAGGATATATTCAAATACTTCATCGTATCAATTCTCACCTAGGTCCTGTTTTTGGACGAGGAAGAAGAGTGGGGCAAATTGCCTTGTTAATAGTTGATTGGATGAGAGGTTATCCTTTGTCACGAATAATAGCAAATCGAAAAAGACATTATGAATCTAAAGAAACTCCGATAAAATTGCCTGCATTAATACGCAATACAATGAAAGATGTTGAAGAATTTGCTCGATTTCAAGCACCTAAATACTTGTCTTGTTATATAAATATACTACAACTACATTTTCAACAAATTGAAAGACAAGACCTTAATGACAGATTAATGGACGTTAATATCCTACTAGAATTTGGCGTTTCTCAAGCTACGCAACTATCATTAATTGGTATTGGCCTTAGCCGCTCCAGTGCAATTTATGTGTCTGAATTTATTGCTAATGATTCTCTTAATGAATCCGAATGCCTTTCATGGCTGAATGAAAATAATTGGATGGCTAACGATATGCCAGAGTTGATAAAAGCCGAAATATCAACAGTATTAGAGAATAAGAGATATTGAGAATCATTTAATCACCATAGGCAAAGCTCATGCTACAAATTTATTTGGATATAAGATATGAGATTATTAATTAAAGACAAAATAAAATTAGAGCAAGCTCGTTTAGACCGTAAGACAAGCCGAAGACAAAACCGAATATGTTAAAGCTATGAAAATGCTTGCCGACGGTGATGTCTGGATTAGATCGATTAGGTTGGATAGATATTATAGTAACCCAAAAGATGTGAATTCTTATCGAGGTTGTGATATTTATTTCATTCCTAAAAAAAATGTGACTATGGGGAATGGCTTGTTTTGGAATGAGCGACTAACTGAATTTGTTGATGATACTTTTGGGTATTTGAAGGAATACTATAAACTAAATAATTCAGAAAGTGGATTTGGAGTTGACAAAAGTTGTTTGGTTGGAGAGTTTCTCAAAAAAGAGAAGATCGAATTGATACCGTTCTTTTTTGCAAAACAGTTTTAAGAAATTTATTTCAGTTGTATGCTTGAGTTTTGTCCCAGAGCCCAAATCAGCGATAAATATAAATAGTCCAATGGCATCTTACTAATACAATAAAAATCAAGAACCAAAAAAGACGCTCATCAAAATCACAAAACACTATCTATCCCGGTTGGGGCGTAATAGTATTTTGTGATTTCCAGGGGTGTATTTTGTAAAACAGTTGAAAAGCTATAAACTTTTTTTGGTTCAAATTTTCATAATGAAAAAAGATCCATATAATCATAAGGAAAGATATTTTCTCTGGAAAGAAAAAGTAGAAAATGGAATACCAGATATTACCAAATCGAATTCTGATATTATCCTAAAATATATTGATGATATGGAAAATGGCCTGAATATTTCCTCAAAAAGCACCAAAGGCCCACGAAGCTATATTCGATTAAATAATCTAAGGCAGAGAATGACTTTCCTTGCCAAACAAATAGAAAAACACTGCCATTCTGACCTAATTAACTTAACCGAAGAGCAAATAATTAAATTTTTTACTTCCATGCGAAATGGCACAATAACCAGAATTGATGGCAAGTCTTATCAATCTGTTGTGGATTTCGTTAAACCATTTAAGTCATTTTGGCACTGGTATATTAAGGTCAATAAAAAAAATTGGATTGAAATACCAGATATTACCGAAGATCTGGATGTCTCAAACTCAAAGCCTCGTTGGGTCTATTTAACTGAACAGCAAGTTAAATTGCTATGCGACAACGCCAAGCCAGAATATGAGGTTTTGATAATGTTCATGTTTGATACCGGTATAAGAAGCCCAGGTGAATTAATCAACATCAAAGTCTCCGATCTGCATAACAATTACAAAGAGTTAAATATTCGTGAAGATATTGTTAAAAAAGGCAGTTTTGGCAGGAAAGTAAAGCTAATGTTATGTTCAGACTTAGTCAAAAACTACATCACCAAAAAGCAATTACAAGCCGAAGATCAGTTATTTAATATTTGCCCTGCCAATGTTAATCAATATCTAAAACGACTGGCAACCAGAGTTTTGGGCAAATCTACCAGTTTGGCAGGTAAAAAATACTCAGATTTGACCATGTATGATTTTAGACATTGCGCCTGCTGTTATTGGCTGCCAAGATACAAATCTGAATCTGCCTTAAAATATCGTTTTGGCTGGAAAAAGTCTGACAAAATTCATTATTATTCGGAGTTGCTGGGTATGAAAGATACCATCAGCGAAGAAGATATGTTCATCGATCTAACCAAAACAGAGATCGAACGAAGACTACTAAAAACCGAACAGGAAAATAAAATCCTAAAAGATAAGTTGGAAGCTTACAGTATTGATGTAGACAAACTTAAAGTTCTCATGCAAATTTTCACCCGTAAGTTTAACCAGATCTCGTCCTCAAAAATAATTGAACAAAATCGTATTTAACGATATGACTATTTTTATTTAGGTATTCTTCCCGGCAGGCTCGGTAAATCACTCATATCAAAATAAGCACTGATACATTCTTCACAGCAAAAATAAAGTGTCTTTTTCAAAGGAACAAACCCCTTAATGCCAATAACACCTTCGCTGACCTGGATCACATCAACACCAATATCGAGCTCTCGGATACAGTTTGCACATTTCTTTTTGTTTTCCATGATAAGTAATGGAAAATATCCTTAAATAAAATTCAACTGAATTGCCAAGCCAACAATGGCAATATTTAAATACTTCTTAATGTTGTCACTTTTGTATAGTAATTCAGTTGTTTTTACTTAAAGGTTGCTAATTTAACCACTATATGGATACAAAAAACGCCCTCAAGCATAATTCAGGGCAGATTACAGACCTGCCCTGTGCACATGAATGGATTAAATCCAATGAAAATCGGAAAAACACCTTACTATTAATAAAGCTGCCATTGACAGCTACTCAAATCAGCTTAAAACTTAATCTAAAGCCCTATATTTGTGGAAACATATTAAAAGACTTCACGATAAGACATATAACACATTGTCTTAATTCCAATGCAAAAAGCAATAAGCTTTATTATTTAACACCGCTTGGCAAGCAATTACAAAAGCATCTATGCCAGGAATTCCAAAAGGATATCAATGATTATACGCTGCCAGATACTGACTGGGATCTTTATGGATGGCTATGCTTTAATCATCGCTCTTCTATTGCAAATATCATCACAGAGCCTATGCAGCCTTCTGAGATCAAAAGGCTATTAAGACATCGTAATCCCAATCTTAGAATCAATGCCAATAATATCCGCGATATAATCAAATTGTTTGAAAAAAGGGATATTGTCGAAAAAGTTAAAATAAAGAAAAAAATTCACCCTCGCTATAAATTAACTAAAAAAGGTAAACAATTACAAGAACTATTACTTAAACAAAAAAATTGCAATTAAACCTTATCAATAAATCCTTTTTCCTGAAATTTGGTTAGGATTTCCTGTACTTTTTCAATTGATAATTTTGTCTCTTTGGCGATTTTTTCTATTTCATAAGGTTCATCACCTAAAGCTAAAATTGACCTTGCCCCAACCGTAGTTGGAGGTTGAAAAAAAAGTGATGGCTACTCTGGCTTGAAATGCGTAAAATCAAGCCTGGCAAATATTTACTTCAATAAGAAGGAGTAGCCATGCGTAAGAAATTTTATCAGAATCAAAAACACAATAACAGCAGAAAATTGGCGGAATTTTTGGCAAAGGATGGGCAATTGCTGTTGCCCATGCTGGAGCTGATCTGCAATACGGAAAATGCCATTGATGAGCTCATTGATATTACCGGTCGGGCAGCGATCGAGGCGGTATTGCTTATGTCAGCCAAAGAGGTAGCTGGCGAGAAACATCCAGGTAAGCTCGGCAGTGAAATCGGCTGGCATGGCCGCCAGAGCGGAGTGGTCGCATTATCTGACCGCAAGCTGCGGGTCGAGAAACCTCGCTTGCGAAAAAAAGGTAAAGGCTCTGGCAAGGAAGTAGAGATTCCGGCGTATCAGATGATGCTGGAAAATACTAACCTGGGCCAGCGAATGCTGGAGATTTTAATGCTGGGAGTATCCACCCGGAAGTATAAGGAAGTGGTGCCGGCGATGGCCGAGACTGTGGGTGTTAGTAAGTCGCAGGTCAGCCGCAAGTTCATCGAAGCTTCCGGTGAGGAACTCAAACATATTTGCGAAAGAGATTTCGCTGACAAGGATATTTTAGCGATTTATATTGATGGTATCCAGTTTGGCCAAACCCACGTAATTATAGCTTTAGGCGTGGATTCTGAGGGTCATAAGCACATTCTGGGTTTACAGGAAGGCTCCAGCGAAAACAGTAAAATCGTGATCGACCTGCTTAACGGTTTAGTTGACCGGGGCATAAAAAATGATCGTCTGCGGCTGTTCATCATTGATGGCAGCAAGGCTTTACGCTGTGGCATAGATTCTGTTTATGGCAGTGAAAATCCGGTACAAAGATGCCGTGTGCATAAGATTCGCAATGTGTTGAGTTATTTGCCTGAAGATACTCGCGGCCAGGCTGAATCGACTATGAAAGCAGCTTATCAACTTTCAGCTAAAGAAGGCAAAAAGAAGCTGGAAAAACTTGCCGAGTGGCTGCAAAATGAACACCCATCAGCCGCTGGCAGCCTGCTGGAAGGTCTCGATGAAACCTTTACGATTAATGAACTTGGATTGCCCGGCCAACTGCGGCGCTGCCTGGGAACAACCAATGTGATCGAGTCGCCTAACAGCGGCATTCGCAGCCGTACCCGCCGGGTGAAGAAATGGAAGAATTCCAGGATGGTAGTCCGCTGGGTAGCCGCCAGCCTGTTGGATATGGAAAAGAATTTCCATCGTATTATGGGCTTCAAGCACCTGTGGATTCTGGACACAAAACTGCGGCAATTGAACGGTGAAGATTTAGCCGTTGACAAGGAAACCGAGGTTGCATAGAATAGAATTAGTTGAGTAGCCGTTCCAACCTCCAACTACGGTTGGGGCAAGGTCCTAAAATTACAGCAATCTCATCTTTACTTAAATCATTTGCAATTGCATTTAGCTTTGAATATCTCACCTATAGCATAAAGTTTTGAAAATTATAAAGCTTTGCATAGTAATTCAGTTCAAATTTTAACAAGATCTTTTACTTTTATTTATAATGAAAAGGAAATTTAAAAGCAAATTAGAAGAAAAAGCCAATGAATTATCCCAAATCACATCTGATAAAATCTGGGAAAGATCAATACCGGCAACGATTCGAAGGGAGATAGCTTTAACTGTTAATCAAATCGAACAATTAAAAAAACAGCATGCTCAACAGTTTCATGAATTATTAAAAATTGAATGCTATGTAAATACCGAGTTAAAGCAATTAAAACAAAGTATACCCTGGTATACACAACAACAATCTGGCCAAAATGACAAACTTCATCAAAGGCTTTTTGATATTGAAAAAGAAAGAAGAGCATTGAGTTTGAAACTGGAAGAAAAAACCAGAGGGCTTGAAGATAAATTACTTGAATTAGTAAATCGACATGAAGAGCTTGACATCTAATAATGAATATTGAAAAAATAGCATCAAAATTATATCCGTTAATGCCTTATAGAATTAATCATTGGTTAAAAACCAGGCAATTAGCTGACCCTGAATTAAAATCATTAATCGATAAACAAATTATTTCAACAGCGTATAAAACATTTGGTGAATTTCATAATAAAATCCTTTTATCACTACCTCCCGAGGAAATATCATCAGGGACGATAAATCTGGGGAATATCATTTATGACAAAGAACAATATCCAATAGGTATCTCTGAAAAAGAACTTCTGCAGAACATGGGGATTTTTGGCAGAAGCGGAAGCGGCAAAACCAATCTGGCTTTTCATATCATACAACAACTTGACAAAAAAAAGATCCCATATCTATTCTTTGATAATAAAAGAACCTTAAGACATCTTATCCCTATTTTAAGAAATAAAGTAAATATATATACCCCTGGACGCTCATTATCAAAATTTAGTTTCAACCCATTTATAACTCCACCTAGCCTGGAACCTGCGGTATACGTTAATCAGCTGATTGATGTATTAGCTAATTCATTTACTTTAGGAGATGGATCTAAAAGTATACTTCAAAAAGCCCTCTTTGCATGCTATAATCAAGGTAATGATGCCCCGTTGATAAAAGATATAATTGCTGAAATTGATAAAATTGAATCAAAAGAACGGATCCGCGGCTGGAAAATATCTGCAATACGGGCAATTGAGACTTTAGGTTTTGCCAATATTAGCAATAATAAGACTTCACAAAAAGAATTAGCTCAAAAGTTAATCAATGAAAATACCGTGATCGAGCTGGACAGTTTAAGTGACAGTATCAGGAAATTCCTAGTCCCAATTATTTATCAATGGCTGTTTCAGGTTAAGCTCCAGTCTGCCGTCAGAGAAAAGCTTAGTCTCACGGTTTTTATTGATGAAGCCCACATAATCTTTGGTCAGCAGCAGAACCACTCTGAGAGCCTCATGGAAAGACTTTTAAGACAAACCAGAGAACTTGGCATCGCAACTATTATAATGGACCAGACTCCCAGCCTGATGTCCAGGGTGGTGCTTGCAAACTGTTATACCAATATCTTTCTTAATCTGGTAAGTTCAACTGATTTGAGCAAAGCTGCAACAGTATGCCTACTTGACCCCGAAGAAAAAGTCTATTTTAGTAAACTGCCAATTGGCCAGGGCATCGTAAAACTGCAAGATCGCTGGACAAAACCTGTTCTGGTAAAATTTCCATTGATGAATATTCAAAAAGGTTTTATGACTGATGAGCTGTTAAAGAGGTATTTCAGCGAAATACCTTTGAATTTAACGGATTTACCCTGGAAGAGGTCTGTACTATCTGAATTTGACGTATTTCGTCGGATTTACTTTGATGTTGCTCTCGAAAAACCAGCTTTACAGCTACTTTTTGATGTTATTTCACATCCATATGATGGAATAAGAATTCGTTATAAGCGTTTGGGAATAAACGAGAAGATTGGCAACAGAGTAAAAGAACATTTATTATTTGATGGATGGTTTGAAAGCCAGATTATCCCTTGCGGAAAAGGCAGGAAGTTACTATTGCGTCTGACCAAACAAGCAAAGGAAAAACTAAACCTTTACACTACGAATCCGACCTTTGGTTCACTGGAACATGAATACTGGAAAAATTTCTATGCTGAAAAATTTAAGGATAATGATTATCAGGTCACTTTAGAATATCCCAGGGCTTCGGGTAATACCGACATGGTTGTAAGCAAAAATGATAAGACAATGGCCATTGAATTCGAGACCGGTAAATCTGATTATATGCAAAACCTCTATCAAAACCTAGCTGCCAAGTATGATAAAATCCTGATCGTCGCTACCAACAAGGAAGCCTTTAGTAAGATCGAAAAACAATTGGCTATTAGTGGATTGTTAATGCCTGAACGAATTATCCTGGTGTTGCAAGATGAATTTAAGCTCGATATCTAACTGAGTTATCCACCTCATTAGCTGCCCCAATCTTTCACATGATTCAAACTTTCTCATCTTAATAATACCTCGTGACTGACAACATCTCAAGGTTTTCCTAAAGATTATATTCTATCAGGTTCTAAGGCATTCCAGCCTCAGCTAGTTGTGAAGGCCAAAAGAAAAAAACTGCTAAATTAGGGCTTGCTCAATAACACAATAAATAGTTCTGTAAATATTTTTTTGTATGATTTTCATTGTATTGGCAAGGCAT